>JAYTUN010000039.1:0-10051 GCA_043744495.1 Ignavibacteria bacterium | reverse complement strand
TACACGAGTTAATACTCGTAGTTAAAATAAAAACAATGATTTGTCCCAAAGGGACTCCTTCGGAGCAAGCTGAGCGGTCAACTTGAGTAAATAAAATAACATTGAAAACATTAACTTTAAATATACCTGACTCATTAAACCTTGATGATAAAGAAGCAGTTCTGATATTGGGCACAAAACTATATGAACAGGGAAAACTATCTCTTGGAGAAGCTGCTGATTTTTCAAAATTACCTAAAAGAGAGTTTATAGAAATACTTGGTAAATTTGGAGTTTCAGTGTTTAACTATCCTTCATCAGACCTTACTAAAGATTTAAGTAATGCCTAAAGTTGTAATTTCAGATACCAGTTGCCTTATAATTCTCTCAAACATTAACGAACTTGAATTACTTAATGATCTTTATGGTGAAATTATCACTACTCAGGATATCCAAAGAGAGTATGGTGAGCCATTACCCGAATGGATTAAGTAACTGGAATACCGTAAATAAAATTATAAACGAATAAGAAAAGTATGGAAACGATAAAAGAACAATATAACCTTGTTGTTGATGCCCGTGCAGTAGTTTTAGAGTACCTTAAGACCATCAAACCGCATGATATTAAAAAGCCGGTTGAAAGCTTTAATGAGAGTTCATTATTAAGCATGATGCTGCATATTGCTAACACTTATTTATTTTGGCTAAAGCGCTTCGCTGCTAAAGAAGAATTTGAGTATTTTGAAGATACAAATATCAACAATATTGAAGGTATAATATCGGCATTTGCCGAAGCGGATAAGGTTGTATATGCATTTATGGATTCACATAAAGATATTAATGCGCCAATTGAAGGCGAAATATTCTGGCTGAAGAAAAATATGACATATTCTGTACTTGAGCTTTTCACACACGTTGTAACACATGAATTCCATCACAAAGGCCAGGTAATGTCAATGAGCCGTATTCTTGGCTACACTCCACCTCATGCAGATATAATATGGTTTAATTAAATAGTCTTTATATGGAACATTTTTATATAATTTAATTATTACTATATTTATAAAGAAATGAATAATAATATGAATAATCAAATATTTTCAGCAGTAATTCATAAAGAAGATAATATCTATGTTGCTGATTGTCCTGAAGTTGGTACTGTTAGTCAGGGGCTTACTATTGAAGAAGCAGTTCAAAATTTAAAAGAAGCTACTGCATTATATCTCGAAGAGTTTCAATTAACCCATGTATTCACACCCATATATACTACATTCCAGGTTTCTCATGCCTAAACTTCCAATTCTTTCCGGGAATGATATCATCAAAATATTATTGAAATTAGGTTTTTCTAAAATTCGCCAAAAAGGCAGCCATGTTATATAAAAAAAGTGATTGAGTACAAAGAAATAGGATGTGTAATACCTTTACATAAAGAAGTTGCAGTTGGTACTTTAAAAGGTATATTGAAACAGGCTAATTTAACTTCAACTGAATTTATTGAAAAACTCTGATCCTCATAAATCAAAACTCTCAAATTCACTAATTCATAGTTTCGATTTAATCAATCTGATAAATCTGACAAATCTGAATAATCTATTTATCTGCATACACGGACATTTTTACCAGCCGCCACGGGAAAATCCATGGACGGGCGAAATTGAAAAGCAGAACAGCGCTAAGCCGTATCATGACTGGAATGAACGCATATACAATGAGTGCTATAAAGCCAATTCAGAAGCTGAAATTATTGATGACACAGGAAAAGTAGTTGCTCTAGTAAATAATTATGAGCTGCTGAACTTCAATTTCGGTTCGAACCTACTCGCATGGATAAAGCATAAGCATCCTGAAACATACCAAAAAATAATTGAAGCTGATAGAAAAAGCATAAGTGAGCATAGCGGTCACGGCAATGCTATTGCAATGTGTTATAATCATATGATAATGCCGCTGGCAAACCTGAACGATAAAATTACACAGATTAAGTGGGGATTGGCTGACTTCAAATATCACTTTGGCAGAGATTCAGAAGGAATATGGCTGCCTGAAACAGGATGCAATCTGGAAACTATTGAGGTACTTATCAACGAAGGCATTAAATATATTATACTTGATACAAGTCAGGCAGCATTTTACAATAAATTGGGTGATGATAAATGGATAGATGTTAACAACGGCTCCATAAACCCTAAACTCCCGTACAGATGTTATTCCGGGCTTAACAGTAGCAGGTATCTTGATATTTTTTTCTATGATGGACCTGTATCAAAATCAGTTGCTTTTGATGACGTGCTTAAAAGTTCAGAAAACATATTAACCAAGATATTAAATGCTAAAGATAAAGAATATACCGGTAACCAGATAATCAGCGTTGCAGCCGATGGCGAAACTTTTGGTCACCACAAAGCGCATGCTGAGCGGACACTTGCATTTTTCATGAAGTCACTTGCACCGCAGAATAATCTTAAAATTGTAAATTTTGGTGAATATCTGGAATTGAATCCACCTGAATATGAAGTTAAAATCAAATATGGTGATAACAATGAAGGCTCGTCATGGAGTTGTGTGCACGGTGTAAAGCGCTGGAAGGAAGATTGCGGCTGCGGAGGCGGGGGCGGATGGATACAGCAGTGGCGCAAACCGCTGAGGGAAACAATGGACTGGCTACGTGACCAGATTATTGTCATTTATGAAAATATGGGGTCATTGTTATTTATTGACGTTTGGAAAGCAAGAAATGATTATATTGAAATAATGCTTTATAAGAGTTTAGCCGCAAGTAATAATTTCTTTAAAAATAATGCACTTAGAGAGCTTTCAGAAAATGAAAAACAAATAGCATTTAAGCTGCTTGAAATGCAAAGATATTCAATGCTAATGTACACAAGCTGCGGATGGTTTTTCTCTGAAATATCGGGACTTGAAACCGTGAAGATACTTGAGTATTCAGCAAAAGCAATGGAGATTGTTAAAGAATTAACGGGAATGGATATTGAACAAGACTTCATAAAAAGACTTGATGTTGCTAAAAGTAATATTCCGAAATACAAAACAGGCAAAGGTGTGTATGAACAGCTTGTAATTCCCCATAAACACTTAACACATGCTCAAATGTAACCTGTGCAGACCTAAACAAATCAATTGGATAAAAATAATTTAGACGGATATTTATTAAACAGCAGGACAGCTGATAAATGGAGAAAAATTGGCACTAAAAAAAGAGCCGGAGTGGCTGTTCCGTTATATTCAATTTACTCTGCCGGGAGTATTGGCGTTGGCGAGCTTACTGATATAAAATTACTTGCTGAATGGTGCAAGTTAACAGGTATATCAATAATTCAACTTTTACCGTTGAACGATGTTGGCAATGATTTTGCTCCCTACAATGCAGTATCATCATTTGCAATTGACCCTATGTATCTCGCAATAAAGGATATTAAACAGGTTGATATTTCCCCTTACATGCACGATCTTGAAAAAATGAAGAAGAAATACCGAGCATTCTTCAAAAAAGTAAATTATAAAGTTAAGCAGGCAAAAATAAACCTCCTTTGGAGTATTTACAAAGCCTCAAAGACTGATGATATTGCTGAATTTACTGAATATAAAACCAATAATACATATTGGCTGAATGATTACAGTCTTTATAAAGTGATTGCTGAATTAAATCCAGCCAAAGGATGGCAGAACTGGGATGCGAAGCTAATATCACTTGAGCCCGAGATACTTGATAGCTTCAACAAGGTAAATTTTGAAAGACTGGAGTTCCATAAATGGGTACAGTGGCAGCTTTATGAACAGCTAAGCGATGTGAAAAGTTATTTAAGCGAAAACAATATTTTGTTATTGGGTGATCTCCCTTTCTTGGTATCACGCGAAAGCGCTGATGTTTGGGCACACCAGAATTATTTTATGCTTCAGTTATCTTCCGGCGCGCCGCCTGATATGTATTTTGCTATAGGGCAAAAGTGGGGTATGCCTCCATACAACTGGGATAACATTGCCAATGATGGCTTTATATACATAAAGGAAAAGTTGAAATATGCCGAAAGTTTTTATGATATGTACAGGATAGATCATTTTGTGGGATTGTTCAGGGTTTGGGTTAGTCCTGTAGAAGACAATACAACTCCCGGACAATATCTGCCAAAGGAAGATTATTTATGGGAACATCACGGCAGAAGAATAATTGATGAAATGGTTAATGCAACAAGTATGCTTCCCTGCGCCGAAGATCTTGGCACGGTTCCGGGCTGTTCATTCCATGTACTTTATGAATATGGCATTCCCGGAATTGATTTCCAGAGATATTACAAAAATAATAATGGGTTTCGCCCGCCGTCAGATTACAGGGTGAATTCAGCAGCCGTTATGTCAACCCATGATTCGAGCTTCTGGGTTAACTGGTGGCAGTTTGAAGCCGGTACTATTGATGAAAAGCTTTTTGAAATGATGTGTGAAAAGGCGGGGATTCCATTGGGACACTACAAATACGTTAAAAAAGTTCTCTTCGATAAAAACAGGTCAAGACATGGCAGGCTATATTGGAATGATGATATAAGCTCCCCCCAATTATTGGCTGAAATATTACAGGTTCCGTATGATTCAGCTCACAGTATCATTTATGCTTACATGGAAAGCTACAGGGAAAAGGAAAAATTTCTACAGTATTTGAATTATAATGGTGATATTAACGGAATTAGTACAGATTTAGCTAAAAGTTGCCTGGAATTCATTAATTATTCAAATTCCATATTCAGCATTCAATTGCTGCAGGATTATTTATCTCTTGATAATGAATTACTCCAAAAGATCGGTAAATACAGCTACAGGGTCAATACTCCTGGAAGCGTCAGCAGAAATAACTGGTCACAGTTACAGCCTATAAGTTTAGAAGAATTGATGAAACTTGGAATTAACGAAGCCATAAAAAAGGTAAACATTAACTCAGGAAGAGCATAGAGCTAAGTTTAATTATTTACTCTTATCCTCATTTAAAATAAGCATTTTAGCTTCCTGTAATTCTCTTTTTTCTTTCTCGTTAATTGCAGGGTAAGCCAGATCCAATTTTTCAAGTGTACCTACGATGATATCTCCAACGGCAGCTCTCATAAACCATTTTCTATCTGCGGGAATAATATACCAAGGGGCATTATCTGTTGATGTATGTTGAATAGCATCTTCAAAAGCTTCCATATATTTGTCCCAAAGCTGTCTTTCTTTAACGTCACCTGTAGAAAACTTCCAGTTCTTTTCCGGCTCATCTATCCTTGCCAGAAATCTCTTTTTTTGTTCATCTTTTGATACATGAAGAAAGAATTTCAGTATTATTGTACCGTTCTTGTATGCCTGTTTCTCAAAATTATTTATCATCTCATACCTTGAAGCCCAGAATTTCTTATCTACTTTATCAACTGTATCTATACCAGGAATATTCTGTCCTATGATGTATTCAGGATGTACACGGGTCACCAAAACTTCTTCATAATGCGACCTGTTAAAAATAGCTATCATTCCCCTCTTAGGCATTGCCTTGTTTATTCGCCAGAGGAAATCATGCTGTAATTCTTCAACTGAAGGCTGTTTAAAGCTTGTTACATTGCAGCCTTGTGGATTAACTCCTGTCATAACATGCTTTATTGTGCCGTCTTTTCCTGCTGCATCCATCGCCTGTATTACAACAAGTAATGAATATTTATTCATAGCATACAGCATATCCTGAAGCTCAGATAACCTAAGAATATCTTTATTCAGCATTTCGGCTGCATCTTCTTTATCTTTGAAATTTGCTGTATATTTTGTATCGTAATCTTTTAAGCTGATCTTAGCATCGGGTTTTACAAACAGATTTTCATCTTTCCTTAGGTAATTATCGGTAGAGTTTTTTGACATTATTCTATAATTGTTTTTTCTGAAAATTTTTTTAATCTTTCCTTTTCATTTTCCTCAAACCATAAATCGTTTACTAACAGATTATATGCTTTTTAAAAGTATTGATTAGCTTTTTCTAATTTTCCCTGCTCTAGTAAACATTCGCCAATTTCTTTGAAATTATATCCATCTTCATCAAGCTCTTTTTCATTTAGCCATTTCGCAAGTTCCATTTGCATTTTTAATGCTTCTTCAGTTCTCTTTAATGATCTAAGCGTTCTGGCAACAGACCAATTAGCTATACCAAGCTGTTCTTTAGAGTTCCGTTCTGTATGCCACCGAACATTTTTTTCAAACAGCGCTAGGGCTTTATCAAACTCACCCATATCGTGATAGGTCCAGCCTGTGTTATTATACAGCGCACCAAGGCAGCCCTTAGCTTTTTTATCGGAAGTTTTCTCTGCCATATCAATGGCAAGCTCATTCCATTTTAAAGAATCTTCACCCTTATCAACTATGCCAAGCATGTGGACTGCATCAATTGCAAGATTATCTTCCTTATATTTATCAGCCTGCATGTATGCTGCCAGGAAAAGCTCTCTTGCCTTATCATATACCTTAGAGGAATTATATACCCTGCCCCGCTCAAGCATGAAACGAATACGCGGAACTATATGCTCTGCACCTATTAACTTCATAGTTTTATCAAGTACAGCATGCGCTTCATCAAACTTCATTTGAAGTCCTAAAGTACGGGCAAGCTGAGTTAGGAGTTCAATATAATATCCTTTGTCCTTTGATTTTTCCGCATTGGGAATTAAATCACGAAACTTTTTTTCTGTGCCTGCCGGATCATTGTAATCCCACAGTTTATCAAAATCACGTTCGATAGCCATTTATTATATTAAAATTGGATTGATAATTATAAGCTGTTTACCTGCTTTTGGAAAGGATCTCTTCTATTGTAAATCTTGCCCAGCCGTGATGAGCAATTTCGCTATCATCGGGCAGCTTATAGTTTTCAAACCATTTATATTCGCTTATATCACCCGAAGGCATTATCTGCGGCAGGGCGTCAACTTTCTGCCAGTAGTGGAATGTTAAATGCCATGAGCCGTCGTTGCCTACAAAGGATTCTATAAATCCTAATGTTAGATTTGCCGTAATGTAACCCATTTGCTCGCTTAGTATCCTTCTTGCGGCATCGCTTGGATGTTCGTTAAACTTCACCAAATCATCCGGCAAAAACCAGCCTTTTTGATGGTCATACTTATTTGTATCATTGTATTTTGTGAGCAGTATTTTATCCTGATTAATAAGTGTAATATCTGCCACTAATTTGATTTTTTGGTTATCTGTTGTTATCATAATTTATTCTTTAGAATTGTAAAATTACGTGTAAGTTTTTAAAGTTACAACGGAGAATTGATGAATAATTTATTGTTGTTGGTGAACTAAGAGACCAGTCAGACAACACCAAAAACAGGGAGAAATTTACTTTATTGAGTCTGTAAATATTTTTGTGTAAATGGATTATTTTAATTCATGTAATTAGTAAATCTGTCTTCAAAGATAATAGAAAAATGTGATATAATAAAAGCCCAGTTCCTTACCGGCATAGTCCATTTTTTCGATAGATCCCTATAAGCAAGATACAGCATTTTTTTCAGAGCATCATCATTCACTCCTCGTTGTTTGTGTTGCTTGACTTGTTTTAATTTGACCAACAGCAAATGCATATTAACATGTTGTTGGTGACAACCTTTCCACTTTCCAATCGGCAAGGCATAGCACCAACAATGGGGAAAGCTCTTTTTCATTTAGCCATTTCGCAAGTTCCATTTGCATTTTTAGGGCTGATAACAAATACCGATATAACTGTTTACATATCATTTTTTGTGTTTGGATTTGCAATGAGCGGGGTAACAATTGCGTGGTCACTAAGCTCAATATTTTATGCGCCAAAGAACGAAGTTTCAAATTACCAGGCTGTACACATTACATTAACGGGAGTAAGGGGAATTTTCAGCCCCGCCCTTGGATATGCAGTAATGAAAATATTTGAAATCGAATATACATTTTACTTATCAGCAGCATTATTTCTGCTTGGTGGCATAATGATGTGGCGTGAGAGTAAAAAATTGCCAAAAAATCTGACTTGAAGATATTGGAAAAAGCTGTAATTTTGTAATACTTTACCAAAAGTAAAGGGCGGTTAGCTCAGCTGGTTCAGAGCGCCTGCCTTACAAGCAGGATGTCGGGGGTTCGAATCCCTCACTGCCCACAGAAAAAGCTCAAATTGAAATATTTGGGCTTTTTTGTTATTATTGTTAGTTGTTGGTGACAACACCAACAACGGGGTAAAAATATGTTTTTTACAAAAGTTGTAAATAATTATAAAAAATTAATCATTCATATATTATTCATTAGTTTAGTTTCTTTAATTATACAGAATTTGCCAAACTGATTTGAAATTCCTTTGTTATCACATCTGGTTACCTTCAGAAAATTTTCCGGAATATCTAATACCATCCAATTTGGTTTACGATCAGTAGTCATCCAGCTTGGCCAGTCTTCGTTGATCCGTTTAGGTTCTCTTGGAGACATAAGCAAAAAATGAACTATTAAATTTTTTTGCTTTTTTCCATTCTCACCAAAATACTCCCTGAATCTTTTAACTTTTGAATCCATTTGCTTATTTGTCCAACCGGTTACACCTTTTGCTTCTATTAAAACTAGATGGTATTTATCCGATGACTTAAACGCAATTACAAGATCGATGTCTTCCTGATTTTTATTAATTTGATAATCCTTATTCAGAAAATTATTCCCTACTGAAATTTCTCTTTTCCATAATTTTATACTTACATCTATCCAATCCAGATGATAATCCATAGCAACAAATGCATTCACGGGAATTTTTATATCTAATTTTTTACTTAGTTCATCACGAAAATCGGAACCAAGTTTAAAATCTGTATTCCCTAAAGCTTGACCAACTAAGAAAAATCTTTCTTTCCTGTTGAATTTTCTTAAAATATCAATTAAATCATTTGAATTATCCATTGGTATTCTCCTTTATTTATTCAAAAATACCATTTAATTCTTACAAAATAATATCATAAAATGATACTAAATAAGTGTTTAAAATCACTATTTTTGTTATAATTAAAGTAAAGTAATAATGATAACAATATCAAAATCATCATACATTCGCGGTTTACAGTGCGAAAAAAGCCTATATTTAAACTTCTTTCATAAACAATTCGGAATTACCCGGGATGAACAGGATACCAGAAAATTCGAGATCGGGCATGATGTCGGAAAATATGCACAGCAGCTTTTCCCTGGAGGTGTTGATTGCGGGTATGCGTTAACTAATGATAGGGTCAAATCCTGCGAGTTAACAACAAAAGCTATTAAAAGCGGCATGCAAGTAATATATGAAGCTGCTTTTGAAATTGATGGATTGTTATGTTTTGCAGATATCATGGTTAAAGAGGGTGATATGTGGAATATTTATGAAGTAAAAAGCTCAACAGAGGTTAAGGATTACCATATTAGTGATACTTCATTTCAGTATTATGTAATATCAAAGTTTGTAAAAGTAAATGATATATTCGTTGTTTACCTGAATAATAAATATACCCGCAAAGGAGATATTGATATTCAGCAGCTCTTCATTAAGGAATCTGTTAAAGATAGGATCCTGCCTTTACAAGAGCAGGTTAAAATAAAGAGTGAAGAATTTAAAAAACTTACCGATCTCAAGAAAATTCCTGAAATTAGTATTGGTAGTCAATGTGGTGACCCATTTGCCTGTGATTTCAAAGGTCATTGCTGGAAGGACATTCCCGATTACTCTGTGTTTAACATTCAAAATATGCGGGGTAAACAGTTTGACCTATATAGTATGGGAGTAGTTGAGATAAAGGATATTCCCAAAGATTTTGTATTGAACGATAAGCAGCAGCTTGAAGTCAATAGTTTTATCAATAATACAGATTTTGTAGATAATGCGGCTGTACGAGATTTTTTAGGGAAGGTAAATTACCCCTTATATTTTCTTGACTTTGAAACCTTAATGTCGGCAATACCAGAGTTTGATAATTCAAGGTCATATCAGCAAATACCGTTTCAATTCAGCCTATATTACAAATCCACAAAAGAATCAGAACCCGAATCATTCAACTTTTTAGCA
>JAYTUN010000038.1:0-10068 GCA_043744495.1 Ignavibacteria bacterium | reverse complement strand
TCCGTTAAATGGACGCTTTTTTTAAAAAATATTTAAATATATATTACTTTATCAATCCGTCAGATGCCGGATTATACCCCTTTGTTGGTGTTGTCACCAACAACCTACAAATATTACTTTATCAAAGTCATTTTTCTTACATCAGAAAATTCACCTGCTGATAAACGGTAGAAGTATATTCCGCTTGGAATATTTACAGCATTAAAATCATAAGTATAATTTCCTGCTGCTAAATTCAGGTTGTTAACAAGTGTCGCAACTTCACGTCCAAGCATATCAAATACTTTTAATCTAACTAATGAACTTTTCGGCAAACCGAATTTAATATTGGTTACAGGGTTAAAAGGATTCGGATAGTTCTGCTGTAATGAATATACCTGCGGAACTTCGTTATTTGTATTTTGAATGCCAACAAAGTTTCCAACCCTAATCTGGTAAGTTCTAAAATGTGTTCTTGGTCCGCCTGTTTCTGTTCCTGTAACAATAACATTGTAAAGTCCAAACGGAACATTAGCGGTTGAGGTTGTATTTATCAATACAGAATCATTAACACCTGTAAATGTCCTTACATTACTGGGTGAAAATGTAGGTGTTAAAGTACCCGGTGAAGGTGAGGGATTAATACTGGTTGTGTAAGTAACCTGCCCTGTATATGGTCCCATAACCGGATTTCTCATTCTTACAACCGATGTAGAACCTGCATTAATGCTGTCAATAGTTTTATTGAATGAGATCCCAAAATCAGGCAGGTATGCAGTGAAATCCTGTAATGTGTTGTTCTGTCCAGTATAGAACGGGAAAGTTATTGTTCTTCCTGCTATACCCTGGTAGTCTCCTAAATAATAATGGTTAGCACCCTGAAAAATTTTAATCGTAGCAGGATTAAAGTTTTGGTTGGAAATCATGAAATTTGTAAATGTTAAGCCGCCATCTGTTGATACAGCGCCCCATGTTTCAGTCATCAGATTATTGGTTTCATCATTTCTGGAATCCCACCACATAGCCCATACTCTGCCCTGAAGGTCAACAGAAACATCACACATCCATTGGTCAGTAAATGCAGCATCGTTGTTAACTCTTACCGGACTTCCTGAGCTCCACGTAACACCTCCATCGGTTGATCTTGTACAGAAAATATCTGCAGCATCTGGTCCCGGAGGATTTGTTGCATATACATTATAAACGTATCCTCTTCTTGATGTTGATGACATATCAACAGCAATTTGTGGCATACCGTTTACACGAATATCAGTTTTTAAAACAAACCTTCCTGAACCATTGACGGAACCGGGTGTTGAGTGAAATGAAGCATTTTGAGTTGCACTGAATGTAGCACCTCCATCGGTTGAATATTTAAATGCAGACCCGCCATTATACCAAGCCAGGTAAACTCTGCCGTTTGGACCTACGCAGATATTTGGACCCGGGTTCGGTGTACCGTTTCCCATGTTTCCAACAAAGCTCCAGGTAGCTCCATTATTAGTGCTTCTATGAAAATCAACACTGGCTCCTGTTGCAAAATTAACATAAGCCATATAAACATGATTCTGGAAAGCGCCGCCTGTCTGGTCAGCGGCAATCCATTCTTTATCTGCATTGGAATTATTAACACTGTTCCCAAGATTTGTCCAGGAAACACCTTTATCAGATGATCTAAGCATTCTGATACCGTTTGATAGAACTGCACAGTAAAAGTTTCCTAAGCTGTCAGCGCAAAAAACAGGGTCACCCTGGTTTGATGATATTGCGGTATTGCCCCAGGTTACTCCGCCGTTTGTGGTGAAATAGACCCATGGAGTGCCTGCAAATCCTGTTACCCTGTTACCCTGTTATCACTTGCAACAAAGTTTAACGGATCGCGCGGATTTACAGCAATATCAGTTTCTGCAAAACCGTTAGTTGTAGAAACCTGGTAATTATCAAAAGCACCTACTGGATATAACAGCATCAAGACCGTAAGGCTCAGGTGTATATGCCTGTGGAAATTGTAATCTTAATGGATAAGCCGTTGTTGGAACCGGTTCATTTGGATCAATTTGTGAATAAGTATTGATGCAAATAGAAAAAAACAGCAAAAACAATAAAATAGTCTTACTTTTCATTTGTAATATTTTGTTAAATTGTAATATAATTTCTAATAATATCAGAAAAAATCGGTAAAATCAACCGAAAAAAATTTTCATTTAACTAACTGAAATTAGTAGTATAAACAGACAACATTATTACGGATATTTTCTTGTATTAATGAAATTTTAAACCCAATAAATTCGTTTCAAAATACAAGATAATCATTGTAATTTCTATTTTAAAAGCTTAATTTTACTGAATGAAATACCCCATAATTCCTAAAATACTGGTTTTTTCTTTACTTTTGGCACTTTCTGCATGCTCAACTTTTAACTATAAAACTTATGATGAAAAAGAGAATAAAGATATTGATGACCCTGACCCGAACTATGATATTACTTTAGACAGGGATTTCCAGGATTTTACCGGTTTTATGTTCATTGGCAACAGGATAGAGAATTTCAGTACTTACTTTAATACTTATTTTAATGCAAGCGAAAGTTTTGGTGATGCTTATGATGATTATGTGAACCGTGTCCTTGCAAATTATAATGAAAGACAGGATTCAATTTTTGCCAAGCCGCGTTTATCGCAGGAATCCATTGATAAGTTCACTATTGTCATAGAAAAAGCATCGAAGGTAATACAATATCATAAAAGCAGCCAGTTCATGGATCGCTCTGTATTATTAATTGGTAAATCTTATTTTTTCCTTGGCGACTATCTTAAAGCAGAAAGAAAATTCAGCGAGTTCATTTCGAAACTGAAAGCAAGCCGTTACCTTGATGAAGCATTATTATACCTTGCTAAAGCACAGTTAAGACTTGAAAATGAAAAACCTGCTCTTGAAAGGTTTAATGACCTGATAAAAACCTCAAGTGAAAAAAATGTAATTTCAGAAAGTTACCAGTCACTTGCAGAATATTACCTTAATAAGAAAGATTACGATAATGCTATAAAGAATTTCAAAAGCGCAATAGAATATTCAAATGATAATGAGTTCAAAGCTCAAATGCAGTTCCTTGTAGCTTCGGTAATAGCCAAAACCAATCCAAAGTTAGCGGCAAAAGAGTTTGATAAAGTGCTTGATTATAATGCATCTTATGATCTTGAATATCTTGCCAGATTTAATGCAGCAAAAAATATGGTATTGGGCGGTGACTTTAAAAATGCCAATGAAATAATTGAAGACCTTCAGGTAAAGTATAAAGATGTACCCGCTAACCTAAGCCATGTTAATTATCTAAAAGCTCTATACTATGATGAAAAAAAGGACAGTAAATCATCATTAAGCCAGTACTATGAAGTTATATTGAATTTTCCTTCTACAATACCATCGGCAGACGCAAGCTTTAAGATAGGAAAATTCTATGAATCTAAGAACGATTACCTGAATGCTTTAAAATATTACAGGTTTTCTACAGAACAAAGTAATGCAGGTTCATATTATAAAGAAGCTTCTTTAAAATCAAATAGTTTCAAGAGATACTTTGAGCTTAAATCAATAATTTTAGGGATTGTTATCAGCACCGATTATGACGACGTTTTTTATAAGAAAACTAAAAAAGATTTTGATGAACAGCAGGACCCTGGTAAGCTGCCAGACAAAGGAAATAATAATGGAAAGTCGGGGGGCGAGAGTGGTTTTGGTGTTTTAGACAGTTTAATTAGTTCTGATTCTACTTTTATCGTTCAGGAAGATACAAATCATACAAAAGAAAAGCAGGTATCCGCTGCAAAATTTGAGCTTGCTGAGCTTTTCCTGTATGACCTTAACCATACTGATTCATGTGAGTTTTATCTTAAAGAGGCTTTGAATGAGTCGATTGATAATGATTTCAGCGCAAAAGTTTTATTTGCGCTATCGGCGTTATACAGGAAACTTGATGATAATGCAAAGAGTGATGAGATCCTGAATATGATCGTAAAAGATTACCCGCGTTCTACTGTTGCAAATTCAAGCCGAAAGCTTTTAAACATGTCTATTGTTGATGAATTTACAGGTGACCAGGGAGATTCTATCTATAGCTCAGCAGAAAATAAATTTATTAACAGAGATTACAATTCGGCATTAAATGATTTTAAGCTATTAATAAGCAACTACCCGGCTTCTATCCATATAGATAAAGCATATTTTGGCGCCGGATGGATATATGAAAATGTTATTTATAATAATGACAGCGCGTATTTATATTATTCATCTTTGGTTAAAGGTATTCCAAATTCCGAAGCAGCTGCTATGGTGATGCAGAAGGTTGAAGAATATGAAACTTTCAATAAAACCAATATTAAAGATACTACAGGTATCAATAACAATACCCCTGAAAATATTAATGATGAAATAAAAAACGAAAGTAACCCTGAAATAAAAAATGAGGGGATAAATAAAGAAGGAAATAATAATGACGGGGATATGGATCCGCTTATATTGAAAAAAGTACAGGAACAAAACACTCCAGAGTTAAATAACCCTGAAAATAAGAACACTGAAGAAGCGCCTATTGAACAGCTGCCAAAGGAACAGGACCCAACTGTACAGCCTCCTGGTAAATAAACTATTTCTATTATGGATAACTGCTTATTCTGCAAGATTGTAAAAAAAGAAATTCCATCAGAAAATGTATTTGAAAACGATGATGTTTTTGCATTTAAAGATATATCGCCGCAGGCTCCTGTGCATATACTTATCATTCCTAAAATTCATATAGATACTCCTGCCGATATAAACGAAAATAACAGTCATATAGCAGGCAAGTTAATTGCCGCGGCTGCTGAAATTTCAAAAGTAATGAAAATGGATGGTTACCGCCTTGTATTTAACTGCAATGAAATTGCCGGACAATCGGTATTTCACATTCACGCACACCTGCTCTCAGGCAGGGTATTGAACTGGCCCCCAGGTTAGGATAGTGTCTCAAAACCATTAAAATTGAGACGACCCGATGGGTCGTCTATTTTGAGTTTTGAGACAACCTCTTAGGACTGAGAATACAACAGTTTCCATTTTTAAATCACCAAAATTAAATTACAATAAGTGAAAAAGATTAAATACTTATTTGCATTTACAGTTTTATTTCTATTAATACTTAAGCCATTACACTCTCAGCAATTCAGCATTGAGCAATATTTAAGTATCCGCGGAGCAGGCTCACCGGAATATTCTTTTGACGACAGCAGGATATATTTTACTATGAATGTTACCGGAACAAGCCAGCTTTGGTATGTAAATAAGCCTGGCGAGTGGCCTCTTCAGGTAACATTTTTTAAAGAGAGGGTCAGCGGTTACTCACCAAATCCAAAGAAAGACCTGGTACTTGTTGAAAGTGATGAAGGGGGTTCGGAGTATGACCAGTTTTATTTAATGAACGGTTCAGGAACTGAGATTAAGATGATAACCGATGGTACTCCAAAAGTTCTCAACGGCTTTGGCAGTTGGGCTGTTGATGGTACATTCTTCACTTACTATTCAAATAAGCGATCAGCTTACTTTTATGATATATATACTTACAATATTAAGAGCGGCAGGGATGAAATGGTATTTTCAAGCGATCATTCAAATTATCCTTCTTCATTAACAGTAGATGGCAAATATCTTGTAGTAGCAAGATCATATTCAACTTATGATAATGACCTTTACCTGCTTGATATTGAAACAAAGCAGGCAAAGCTTTTAACAACACATGATAATTTTAATGATCCTGCGGAATTTTATGCAAGCTCTTTTGATAAAAACGGGGAAAACCTGTATTTCATTTCAAATGATAAAAGTGATTTTTTCAGGATTGGTATTTATAATCTTAAAACAGGTAAAATCGAATATCCCTTATTTAGCTTTTTAAGTAATTTCAGAAACCGTGATGTATCAAGGGTTATTTTTTCTTCTGATAAATCTAAAACGATCATCCAGGTTAATGATGAAGGCTATGACAGGATGTTTATGTATGATATTGAACTGAAAAAGGAAGTCAATATTCCCGAGAAATTAATGAGTTCCAGTATCACGGCAATCAGTTTTGCAAATAGAACTGATAAGATGATAATTGGAATTAATTCCGCGGCAAACCCAAGTGTACTTTATCAGTGGAATTACACCACCGGTTTGGTTGAACAAATTTCTTATCCATCACTTGCAGGTATTGACCCGGCTACTTTTGTTGAACCTGAGCTCATTTCGTACAAATCATTTGACGGGCTTGAGATTCCCGCTTTTGTATATATGCCTAAGAATTCCGAAGGAAAAAAGATTCCATGTATTATTTCAATTCACGGTGGACCGGAGGGACAGGCGACTTATGGATTTGCTCCTTTATTCCAGTATTTTGTCAGCTCAGGTTATGCTGTGATAGAACCAAATGTAAGAGGAAGCTCAGGTTATGGAAAAAAGTATTCTGCCTTAGATAATGTAAGGAACCGGGAAAATTCTGTTAAAGATATTGCTTACCTTGTTGAATATTTAAAAAGCAGGTCTGATATTGATCAGAGGAAAATTGCAGTTTATGGCGGAAGTTACGGCGGATATATGGTGCTTGCATGCCTCACTTTATACCCTGAGCTTTTTGCTGCTGGTGTTGATGTTGTGGGAATATCCAACTTTGTAACATTTTTGCAAAACACATCCGATTACAGGAAGAACAACAGGGCAAGTGAATATGGCAGTCTGGATAAGGACAAGGATTTTCTGGAAAGCATTTCTCCGGTTAATAAAGTTAAGAATATTAAAGTTCCGCTAATGATAATACACGGAAGAAATGACCCGCGTGTACCGGTAAATGAAGCCCAGCAGATGTATGATGCTATAATTAATAATGGCGGAACTGCCGAGCTGCATATTTACGAAGATGAGGGTCACGGTATTGCAAAACAGAAGAACAGGCTTGATATATATCCCAAAATTGTGAAGTTCCTGGATAGGAATGTAAAAGATAAATAAATGAGAGAAATAATCTATAAAATAATAACTAATATTAAATACAGAGGGTATAAAATATGACAAAACAAGTAAAGTTTATCATTATGGGAATTGTAATTTTATTTTTGATATACCTGGGTTACAGTGTATATTTTACATCAAAAGAAGGAACTGAATCATTCGGAAATTTTGATACTAACAGTACAGCCAATAAGAACATAAAAGTGGAACTGCTGCTTGAAAAAGGATTTACACCTGCGCCTGATGGCAGCGTATCTTTTTATGTAAAAGATAGAAGCGGCATCATACAGAAAGTTTCACTTGGAAAGGAATTTCCTGAAGGATTAAAAAATTCTAAAAATGTAACACTTACAGGTCACCTTCATAGTGATTATTTTCATGCTACTGAAGTATCTGCTGATTAAACTGAAATAGTTTTAAGTTTAACATACAAGGGGGCATGCCATGGCGGGTTTCGACAAGCTCAACATGTCCCCTTGTTATAAAAAATAATCTGAACCTTTATTTCACAATTATCATTTTTCTTGTTTCTGAAAATCCCTCAGTAATAAGTTTATAGAAATATACCCCGCTTGTAAGTTCAGTTCCATCGAACTGAACAGTATAAATTCCGGCTTTCTGATTTTGATTTATTATTGCTTTAAGCTCACGTCCAAGAATATCATAAACAGCAAGTTTTACAAGTCCATCCTTAATAATATCATACTTAATGGTAGTAACAGGATTGAACGGGTTCGGGAAATTTTGCTGCAGCGAAAAACCCGCAGGGACTTCATTGCTGTAATTAATTAAACCTACCGGGTTTGAAGTTTCCCAGACACTTCTGCCATGAGTTCCAATTCTTAACTTGTTTGATGCCTGGTGGTAGTCAAGATGCATTGCTACTGTGTTAGGCAACCCATCAGTCATTTCAGTCCATGTAGTGCCGTAATTACTTGAAACAAATACGCCAATATCCATGGCGGCAAAGTAAATGCTGGTTGATACCCCGGGGTAATATATAAGCACATCATTTACAGGTGAGTCTGGCAGGTTGCCGCTGATATTTATCCACGATGCTGCTCCGTCAGTAGTTTTGTAAACCTTGCCCGCACCAAATCCGGAATAAGTAACAACTGCAACATTTGAAGAATCAGGGTGAACGTAAACACTTGTTATAGTTCTGCCTGGTAAACCTGTTGTTACATTATTATAAGTTGTGCCGGCATCAGTTGATTTAAAAATTGTAGAACCGGAAGTAGCATACATAACATTAGGATTAGTACGGCTTATTGCCATTTCTCTTATAGTTCCGCTTGTTCCTGTTGAAATCGGAAACCAGCTTGCACCATTAGTATTGCTCATAAAAACCTGCTGCCTTGCAGTATAAAAAACACCAGCAGTTGATGGATGTGATAGCAAAGGACCAACCCATGCACCCGTTCCGGTAAGACCACTTGTAGCGCTTTGAAAGCTCGCTCCGCCATTTTGTGAGCGAAAAACGCCGTTATTTTGTGTTTCACCAAGAATAAATTGTGAGTTCTGTGAGTGGAAACAAACTTCACCTCCATCACCGCCATAAGCAGCCACCCAGTTTGATGTCCCTAAGGTACGCTGAGTGCCGTTATCCTGTGTGCCGCCCATTACATGATTTACATTTGAAGGATCCGAGGCAATGCGGTAAAACTGTGTTAGTGTTAATCCTGCATTCAGATTTATCCAGTTTGTTCCGCGATTGGTTGATTTCCAAACACCGCCATCATTTACTGATATTAATTCATTGGAGTTTAACGGATTGAAATCCATATTTTGCTGGTCAACATGAACAATACCTCCTGAATAACCAAAAGTAATATTCTGGAAGCTTGAGCCGCCATCTATTGTTCTCCAAATATCAATTGAGCCAACATAAGCATAGTCAGGGTCAAAAGGATTTACATGCATATAAAAATCGTACCATGCCTGCCCTCCGTTAAAATTTGTTCCAACAGCTACCTGTGAGAAGTTAACCCCAGAGTTAGTTGACTTAAATGTATTTATAGTACCTCCTGAATAAACTGCACAATAAAGAATAGTTGGAAAATTTCTGCAAATTGCTATATGGTTTCTTGTGCCCATTGTAAGTGTTGCATTCGGATTAAAAGTAACTCCGCCATCAGTTGATACCCTGTAGCCTGTTCCGCTGCCAACTATGTATGCATTCGTACCGTTTGGCGAAAAAATTACATCATCACATCTGCCGGAAACATACAAAGACCATGTTACGCCAGCATCGGTACTTCTGTATAATCCCGCAGAACCCATTGCAGCAAAAATCTGGTTAGAAAAACCGGGACGAATTACAATTCTTGAACAATATGTTAAACTTGGAAGTCCGCTTGTGTAGTTTATCCATGTAGTACCGCCGTTGGTTGATTTCAATATCCCTCTGCCATAATAAGATGCCCCGCTGTAAGTTGCTTCACCTGTGCCATAGTATAAAATATTTGTGTTTGAAGGATCAACAAAAATTGAGCCTGTTGAAAGTGATACTTCATTATCTGATACAGGAGTAAAATTATTTCCGCCATTGGTAGATTTCCAAACACCACCAAAAGCAGCGCCAATATACAATGTATTAGGATTTACGGGGTCATATCTGACGGTTGTCATCCTGCCTGAAATATTAGTATAATTGAAATAATATCCGGGAGTCGGTCCTATACTTATCCATGGAGCTGCATTATCGAATGCAAATCCAATATTCTTCCGCATTTCATTTCGCTGCTCAATTGCTTTTCCATAAGCATCATCAGGAATAAAGTTATTAGGATACATCCTTTGTTCATAGAACCATCTTTCACGGTTAAATGAATTTTTAGATTTTGTATAATCATCAGCTTTATCGAATGGATTATTTTCAATCATAAGATCCTGTGAATAAACCTGAATGCTGAATATTGTGATGACAAAAACTGCAATTTTTATTAAATATTTCATAGAATGATTATTTTTAATTTACTCAAGTTGACCGCTTAGGAATATGTTTTAACCCCGACATTTATGTCGGGGGTTTAAAAATACGTTGAATTCAGGGCTTTAGCCCTGAAAAT
>JAYTUN010000037.1:0-10143 GCA_043744495.1 Ignavibacteria bacterium | reverse complement strand
TGATTTTTCATAAAATTCACCTACCGTTATTATTTCATCAACTTGCCCGCAAAAATCATCTTTCTTCAAATGGAACATATCAACCGTAGCCCTACAAGCATAGATATTGCAGCCTGCATCGTGTATCATTTCCAGGAATTCTCTCACAGGCGGAATATCAATTTTTTCCATTTCCTTTTCCATCATATGTGTAGCAAGCGCACTCATACCCGGCAGTGAGCCAATAAGTGTAGGCATGTGCATTGCAGGATTACCAACAGTTGCGACCTTAAGGTGATCCATCTTTTTATTTATAATGGCTTCCATCCCGAAAAATGTAAAGAAAAGGTTTGCGTCAATCCCTTCCATCCTTGCCCCGTTAGCCATTATCAGCGCTGGATAAACTCCATCAAGAGATCCTTTTGATACTATGATAGATACCTTCTTTATTGGTTCTAGATTATTATCTTCTGGCATTTTATTACCTTATTTACTTTCTGCTTTTGCTTTTGCTTTTGCTTTTGCTTTTGCTTTTGCTTTTATTGATAATTGTCCATTGTTAATTACTAATTGTTTATATGCATCCTTTAGGCTTTGGCAAACCCGCTATCTTTGCAGCTTTCTTAGCGGGTCCCTTTGGGAATAATGCGTACAATTCTTTTGTATCTACTCCGCTTTCCTTTGTAAGTTTGCGTATAGAAGGTGCATCACCCGATTCAGAAAAAACTTTGCGCATATAATTTATCACCTGCCAGTGTTTTTCTGTAAGCTGTTCAATTCCTTCTTCCTTTGCTATCACATTGGCAATATCTTCATTCCAGTCATTTAAATTTACAAGATTGCCGTCTGCATCTATTGCCAGGCTTTTTCCTAAAATTTCCTTTACTCCAACCGCTGTTGACATTTTACTATCCTCCCGATAATTTTTGTAATTGCTGCTCATCTGCTTCGTAAATAACTTCTTTATATTTATCGTCAAGTATCTTACCTTTAAGTGACATCTCCGGTCCGATTGGAAGCTCTTTGCCCTTTAAGAGAACATTCCAGTATGCCCATTTGAACATCAGCTTTCCCAAATGATTCATTCGCGTTTCTTTAAGCAGTGAGAACGGTCCCAAATGCGCCATAGGAAAGTTTCCGGGCATAGGGTCCACATCGTAATTAAAATCAATTAAAAAAGCCTTGCCGTGGCCTGATTCAATAAAACAGTTTGCATGACCATCGAACTTAGCTGCAAGAGGCTCGCCGTTAATATAATGAAGAACATTTTCAGTTAAAATTTCAGATTCAAAATGAGCAACAGAACCCGCTTTGCTTGCAGGAATGTTAGCTGCATCACCTATTACAAAAATGTTTTCATGTCCGGCAGCACGCAGTGTATATTTATCGGTTGGAACAAAGTTAAGCTCATCACCCAGACCGCTTGTTCCAATGTAATCAGCTCCTTTATTCGTAGGTACGGTAACAAGCAGGTCAAAATCAACTTCCCGTTCATCCCATGAAATAAGCTTTTTACTATCATTATCAATTCTGCCTGAATTGAAATCAGCAATAAGCTCTATTCCTTTATCTTCCAGGTAATGACCAAGTACTTCCGCGCATTTATGTTTTGTAAATGCTTCGGCAAGGGGCGTTACATATTTTATGTTTACTTTTTCGCGGATACCTTTATTTTCAAAAAACGCATCAGCAAGAAATGCAAATTCAAGCGGAGCAACGGGACATTTTATCGGCATTTCGGTAATATTAATTACCAGCTTGCCGCCTTCCCAATTCCTTAATTTTTCTGCAAGAGCATTAGCGCCTTCAATTGTATAAAAATCAAAAATATCTTTATACCATAGTTTGTCTTTTAGTCCTTCAGTCTCTTCCGGTGCAGTTTTTGATCCTGTTGCGATAATAAGTATATCATAATCAATCGTAATGCCGCTTTCAAGATGTACAATATTGAATTCAGGCAGCACTTTCCATATTTCCGATGCAATTACATTAATTCCTTCCGGAAAAAAATCCTTTTTGGGCTTTACAACATCAGCTTCAGTATATACGCCAAACGGTATAAATAAAAATCCGGGCTGGTAATAATGAGTTTCAATATTATCAACTATTGTCAGCTTCCACTCAGCAGGGTTTAATGCTTTGTGAAGCTTATTAAGCATCATCGTTCCTGCCGTTCCGCCGCCAAGTATTACAAGATTTTTCATGTTATCTTTCCATTTTCTATGTTACCTATAATACAAATTTATGGGCAAAACTGCTTATGCCAAATGATATATATCATTGTTTAGTATGATTATGGTCATATAATAAGTTTATGTAAATTAATGAATTGCATAAACTATTAGGGTTTTCTTATTACAAAAATATAAAGCTAACGTCTGATAATATATTGTCATTTTATTGAAATTATACACCCTTTATTAATCTTTCTGCAAGAGCTAGTGGAAGACCCGTTTTTCTTATCTTTTGACTTGCTGTTTTTACATCATACTCAACTCTTACATTTCTATAAGTAAAGTCATCTGAATCAAATAAACCAAAAGATAATAACGGGTTTTCATCTCTTGGCTGACCAACACTGCCAACATTAATAATATACCGGCTATTTTTATTCAGAACGCCTCCGGCAATTTGATTTATTCCACCCGCAGAACTTTCAAATATCAACGGTTTGTGTGAATGACCGATAAAGCAAACTTTTTCATTAAAGCTTTTAAAATTAATTTCAGCAGTTTCTTCATCTAACAGGTAATTATATGCCGGGGGATCTAACGGTGATGCATGAACAAATAACAACCCGTTTTCGGAATGTGTATATGGAAGTGTTTTAAAATACTCTACAAACTTTGGGTTAATAACAGAACGGGTATGAATTGACGAAATTCTTGCATTATCAGAAAATTGCTCTGCCATAGAAAATTTAAACTGCGCTTCATCATGATTTCCAAGTATAACAATATCACAATTTTTTTTAATGAGATCAACTACTTCATTTGGCTCGGCGCAATAATCAACCAGATCACCAAGGCAAATTATCCTATCAACATTAAATTTATTAATTTCCTTAAAGCATGCTGTTACTGCTTCAAGGTTTGCATGAACATCAGATATAATGGCGTATTTCATTCGTAATCAGATTGTATGAAGTTATTTGTTTTTCCCTCAGGTCTCCCAGGACCTGAAGTAAGCCCCGTAGGGAATGCATCTGAACAATATTTTTTTCTGAATATTTACCTGCTATTTGGTAAAAAATTTCACTTCACATTAATCGCGGAGTTGCATTCCATACTTGATATTAGATTAATTTGCGGGATTGCTTCGTTCACGCCATAGGCTGGCAAGCACTTCGTTCCTTGCAAAATGAAAATATTACTTTTGTTATTTGTTGTTTATTATTTGTTATTTATCTAAGGCTTTCTTCCAAAGCTGTCCCCGCATCGGTTTTTTCATCTCGGTATTTTATTATCAGAGGAGTATAAACCGATAATGAATTTTCAATTCCGTATTCATTCTTTAAAGGACGCGAGCCGGCAACAACTACCGCGCCTTCGGGAATAATAAGCGGCTCATCCATTGTTTTTCGGTAAATTTTTCCCTTTACTGTATCGTAAACGGGAGTCGAACCTGTAATAATACAACCTGCTCCAATTACTGCCCTCTTCTGAACAATTGTTCCTTCGTATATACCGCAGTTGCCGCCTATCATAACTTCATCTTCAATTATTACCGGTACGGAATTTATCGGCTCAAGCACGCCGCCTATTTGCGCAGCGGCTGAAAGATGTATCTTCTTACCTAGCTGCGCGCATGAACCAACAAGTGCATGTGAATCGATGAGCGAATTCTCATCAATATATGCGCCGATATTAATATACATTGGCGGCATACAGATAACACCCTTGCCAATGTATGCACCTGTGCGAATTGATGAGCCGCCCGGAACGATCCTGACACAATCTTCAACTCTCATAGGTTTTATGGGTAGAGTGTTTTTATCAAAAAATAACATCTGCTTGTAAATTGACATATCCTTATTCTTACCAAGTCTGAATCCCAGCAGTATCCCTTTTTTAACCCAGGCATTGGCTTTCCACACACCATTTTGTTTTTCTGCGCTGCGTACCTTCCCGGCATTTAATAATTTTACCAATTCCTTAAAAGCTGCCAAAGCCTTTATTCTTTCAGTGGATTTAAGTTCACCGGCAGAAAAATATTTCTCTATATCTTGTTCTAAGCTCATTTTATTCTATATAAATTATCAGTAATTAATGGAATTGCTGCAAATTACCTGTAATTTTTCCTTTATTCAATTGATTCACGAACCCTCAAATTCCCGTATTGTACAATTGTTTAAACAGATTAATTTTACTTTTTCAGTAATAATTCGTTTTCTATAGGAATATGACATTTACAATCAGTAGAGACAGGTTTGAAACCTGTCTCTACTGAATGGCAAATAAATAATCTAAACCACTGTTTTATTGTAAATAACTGTAACTATTATGCATTTATATTGATTATTAATTTAGTAACCCTTAATTTTAGGCAGTAAAAAAACAAAAAGGGTAAAACTATAAAGGGAGCAATTCTATATGTCCGGTAAATTATCAAGAAGAGATTTCATAAAGCGTTCTGCAGTTGGTGTAATTGCAGGCGGTGCAATGCTTTCATCAATAAACATAGAAGCATTTGCAAAGTCATCTGCGGCAAAAGCTGTATTCCGTAAATCAGGTGATGATGTTGTTGTAAAACTTTCCGATAATGCAGCATTGACAAAAGTAGGCGGTAACGTAAAGGTAAGCGATGAAATTATGCTCATCAGGAGATCGGAGACCGAGTTTCTTGCTGTGAGGACAATTTGCTCACACAAAGGCTGTGATGTTGAGCTGGAAGCCGATAAGTTCGTTTGTCCATGTCACGGCTCTGAATACACACTTGACGGAAAAGTTACACAGGGTCCCGCAAAGGATAATTTAAAAACCTTTGAAACAATTTTTGATTCCGATAAAGGCACTGTTACGATTAAATCTGATGCTAAACCAAAGGATGAAAAAAGTTATTAATAGATAATGACAGATCTACTCACAAAAGCATTCAAAATAGCTTCTGAACTTCCTGATGATACTCAGGATTCAATTGCTAAGCAAATTCTTGATGAAATTGAATATGAAATGAAATGGGAAAGATCCTTTGAAGCATCAAAAGATAAACTCAATAGTTTGGCAGAAAAAGCAATCCGGCAGAGTAAAGAAAATAAAACAATAAAAACAGGCTTTGACGAAATTTGAATTCTGAACTAACTACAGAATTTATTGAACTATTCAGAAAACTACCTGAGAAGATCAAAATTTTAGCCGCCAAAAATTATAGATTCTGGAAAATTGACCCAAAACATCCGGGATTAAATTTTAAAAAAATCAAAGGGACTAATAATGTTTACTCTGTTAGAATAGGAATTGAATACCGAGCTATTGGGACTTTAATACAAAATACGGTTGTTTGGTTTTGGGTAGGCTCACATAAAGAATATGACAAAATAATAAATAATCTAAGTTAAAAGGCTGTATCGTTTTTGATACAGCCTTTTAATTTTTACTTCCCGCCGTTTAATATGCTCTTAATAACATAACCTGCCATCTGTGGATTTTCTTTAAAGCGCCTTATCGAATACTGGTACCAGTGCGTGCCAAATGGAATGTATATCCGCATTCTGTGGCCATCTTTCAATATCTTATCGCGCAAACCTTCTCTAACACCAAGAAGCATCTGAAATTCATATCTATCCTTAGGCTTTTTAAGCTCATCAATTAATTTATAAGCGCCTTCAATCAAATATTCATCATGCGTTGCAATTCCAACGTAAGAATCTTTTTCAAGCATAAGCTTTAACACTTTAAGGAAATTATCTCTTACTTCCTGCCTCTCTTTAAATGCTATCTCAGCAGGCTCGATATAAATACCTTTGCACAGACGGAAGTTTGTTCCGCTTTCTATAAGCTTCGTGGCATCGTCATATGTCCTTCGCATATATGATTGCAGAACTATGCCGCAATTGCCATAATCTTTTCTTGCTTCAGTGAAAACTTTAATAGTATCAGTTGTGCAGGATGAATCTTCCATATCAATCCTCACAAATATATTCAATGACTTTGCCGCCTGAAATATTTCTTTTACATTGCAAATGCAGAAATCAAGATCAACTTTAAGTCCAAGTGATGTAAGCTTAATTGATTGGTTCGCATTCAGCTTATTCTTATCAATAGCTTCAAGCACCTTGAAACATTCATTCTTAGACCTGGTGGCATCTTCTTTATTGAAAACATCTTCGCCCAGCACATCAATTGTGCCCATAATGCCTTTATCATTCAGCTTTTTTGAGGTCGCAACTGCATGCTCAACTGTATCGCCTGCTATATAACGGTTCGCAAATTTCCTTACGATACCTTTGGGAATAAGAGGCAGAGTTCCCACAACTATTTTATTTAATATGCTCATATTTTTAGTCTGTCATCCTGAACTTGTTTCAGGATCTAATTTTGAATATCAATTTTGTTTTCCGTCAGGTTTGAGGACCTGACAGAAGCAGTGTTCCCAAACAACTTGTGTCAGATCCTCAGATCTGACACATATTAAAAAAGGGAACAGATAAACTATTCCCTTAAACAATTATAATTCACTGATATTTCTTCTGCCTGTAAACCCATCGGGAATTGTATGCCACCAGTTAATTTCACCTCCGCCAAACTGCCAGCAAAGGTAAACTTCCTCTCCGTTATTCCTTAAATGCGGAAAGTCAACCAGCCCCCTGTCAATCCCTTTAACCATAACACCAGCAGCAAAGAGTTTTTTAAGTAACCCTAAAAGCCTATCCATTTCTTCGGGAAATGCGCCCTTACCATTTGGACCCGAGCCGCCAAGATACTGATGAGAGTAAACATCAAATCCCTTTGTATCAAGCTTTCTTTTTAATCTCATCATTTCTTCAATTTCAGGCTTAACTTTATCAAGCATTTCGTTTGCTTCTTCAACTGTAAAATGTATGGTATGCTGGTAATTCATTTATAGTTTATTTCTTATGCAAAGTTATTTTACTACTATATTAACAAGCTTATTTTTTACTACAATTACTTTCACTATTTCTTTGCTATTTATGTATGATTTAATCTTTTCATCCAGTTTCATCAGCTCTTTCAGTTTATCATCAGGCATATCGGTCTCAACTTCAATTTTTGCCCTTACTTTTCCGTTTACCTGTCCAACAACCGTAACAACACTTTTCTTTACTTTTGCGGGATCAAATAGCGGCCACTTTTCAAATGAAATAGTACCTGTATTGCCAAGCTTTGTCCAAAGTTCTTCTGCTATATGAGGTGCAAATGGTGAGAGCATTTTTACCAATGCAACTATAAGCTCTTTGGGTATTACTTTAAACTTTGATATCTCATTAACATATATCATCAGCTCGCTTACACATGTATTGAACTTCATATCCATATCTTCAATATCTTCGGTAATATTCATAATTGTTCTGTGCATAATTCTCTCAGCATCGCCTTCAGGCTTTTCATCTATTATCTTAGGGTTAATACTTCCGTCTTCTGCTATTACAAGCCGCCAAATTTTATTTAAGAACCTGTAAACACCTTCTATGCCATTTGTTGACCACGGCTTTGTTGCCGAGAGCGGTCCGAGGAACATTTCAAATAAGCGCAGTGAATCTGCGCCATACTCGGCAATTACATTATCGGGATTAACAACATTTCCCCGTGACTTTGACATCTTGTTGGAGTCATCTCCAAGTATCATTCCCTGGTGATAAAGCCTTACAAACGGCTCACGGGTTGATACATGTCCAAGATCGAACAGCACTTTGTGCCAAAACCTTGCATATAATAAATGCAACACCGCATGCTCTGCGCCGCCCAGATACAGATTCACCGGCATCCAGTATTTTTCTTTTTCCTTGCTTACAAATTCCATATCGTTATTGGGATCAAGAAACCTTAAATAATACCAGCATGAGCCTGCCCACTGCGGCATTGTATTTGTTTCGCGCTTAGCAGTTTTTCCGGTTTCCTTATCAATTGTATTCACCCAATCCGGAATTCCTGCCAGTGGACTCTCACCCGTCCCAATACTTTTATAATCTTCGACTTCGGGCAGCATTACGGGAAGCTCATCTTCCGGTAATAATTTAACAGTACCATCTTCAAGATGAATTATCGGGAATGGTTCGCCCCAGAATCTCTGACGTGAAAACAGCCAGTCCCTTAATTTATACTGCACAGTTCCTTTGCCAAGTCCTTTTGCTACAAGCCATTCAATAACTTTTTTCTTAGCCTTCTCAGTTTTAAGTCCGGTTATAAATCCGGAATTCACCGCTATGCCTTCTTCGGCAAAAGCTTCCTCTGTAATATCAATTGCTTCGCCACTCGCTGGTTTTACAACTTCAATTACAGGGATATGATGCTTTGTTGCAAATTCCCAATCACGCTGGTCGTGTCCGGGTACAGCCATAATTGCGCCTGTTCCGTATCCCATCAGTACATAATCGCTTATCCATATCGGTATTTCTTCATTGTTCACTGGATTAACCGCATAAGCTCCTGTGAACACTCCCGTTTTATCTTTATCCTGTGCCTGGCGCTCAAGATCACTTTTATGTTTTACGTTATCTTTATAAATATCTACTGCCGTTTTATGTTCTGCCTCTGTTATTTTATCTACTAGCGGATGCTCAGGTGCAAGAACCATATATGTTGCACCCCAAAGAGTATCGGGTCGTGTTGTGAAGACTTCAAAAGATAGATCCTCATTATCAACCCCTCCTAAACCCTCCCCGAAACTGTCTAGACAGTCAGGAGAGAGGACTTTGGATTCAAGTTCTTTTTTAATTCTTTCGGATACTTCTTCACTTTTGTGTATTACCTCATTATTAGAAAACCGTAATTCACTAAATCCAAGTTCAGTTAATCTTTGAGTTCTTAATTCATCTTTTTCTTTTTGTTCCGGGGTATTCTGAATGCTTCCATCTACTTCAATTACAAGTTTTTTTTCAAGACATACAAAGTCAACAATAAAATTATCAATTGCATGCTGTCTTCTGAAGTGATAACCAAGTCTATGGGCTCGAAGCAATTCCCACATAATAGCCTCTGCATCAGTCGGATTTTTTCTGTTTTCTCTTGCATTATCTTTTGAAGTAGCCCAAATCTCTGCGCTTGTCTTCGCATATCCGGGATTACCTGTCCCCTCCCCTTCGGGCTGAAAGCCTTGTTTCTGAGGGAGGGTTAGGGAGGGGTTACTTATCCTAAACTTTACCCTAGCTCCTTCGGATTTCCCAATCCAGTTCCTTTGCATTTCTTTTGTGCTCTCAGGCCAGTCAAGCATATCCAGATCTATCAAAAGTCTTTCTGCATATTCGGTTATCTTCAACATCCATTGTTTCATTGGTCTGCGTACAACAGTATATCCTTTTTCAACCTGTTCAGGTACTTCTTCATTTGCAAGAACAGTACCAAGCTCCGGGCACCAGTTAACCGGAATTTCCGCCTGGTAAGCAAGACCTTTTTTATAGAGCTGTTCAAATATCCACTGTGTCCATTTATAATACTTAGGGTCTATGGTTGCAATTTCTCTATCCCAGTCAATTGAAAGCCCGATAGATTTAAGCTGGCGCTTGAATGTATCAATGCACTTCTGTGTTGTTATCCTTGGGTGAATTCCTGTTTTAATTGCATACTGTTCTGCAGGCAAACCGAATGCATCCCATCCCATAGGGTGCAAAACATTAAAACCCTTCATTCTTTTATAACGGGCAATAATATCGGTTGCTGTGTATCCTTCAGGGTGGCCAACGTGCAGTCCTTCGCCGGAGGGATATGGAAAAAAATCCAGCACATAATACTTGGGTTTTGAATAATCTACTTTAGCCGCAAAAGTCTTGTTATCTTCCCAGTAATTCTGCCATTTTTTCTCTATTTCATCAAAATTATACTTCATATCTTACAAAATTACTAATTTGCTAAGTTAATTTCAGTGGAATAAATTACGGCAATTTATGCGGCTAAGTACACGACAGTAAACCGACAACTTCTTTAAATTCATAAGGGTTATATATTTCTCGATTTAAGAGTCTTTTAATGAATGAAGTTAAATAGTCAA
>JAYTUN010000036.1:0-10175 GCA_043744495.1 Ignavibacteria bacterium | reverse complement strand
TCAAAATATGTGTTCTTAAACAAGTTATTAGGAATATTGTAAATTAAGCATTGGATAAAATAAGAGGGAGCTTTTACATTGGCTACTTTACGCATATTCTTAAAAATTCTTACCATATGTTTAAACATTCCGTTTGTTGCGCCATTTTTGATAACACCCTTATCATATACTTGCTTAGGGTAATTAATAATTTGGCGGTTTGAGCTTCTGGTGAAAAAAGTAACACCAGAAATATAAGAATTGTAAGCAAGAGAATAATATTTTCTATATTCTGTAGTTACAATAACATCAGCAGGCAGTCTATTGTTATTTTCCTTTATTCTTATGCACTTATCATCGGGATTAATATTTGGAATTCCATAGTAGTTATTTAAGGCGACCAATGTATCCCTATAAAAATCATAATAATCATATCTTGCTGAGTCTACTCTCAAACTTTGCATTTGGTCAGTTGTTAATTTATGGTAAAAAGTATCATTAAAATGAATGACTACATCTACATCGCTTTCACCTCTAATATTTGTATCATTTTTATATGAACCCTGCAAATATACTTCATAATTGTTAGTTGGGAACCCTCTATAATTATTTAAAGCATATTTTACAGAATCAGCGGTAGCTTTAGCCGTTACTGTTGCGCCTTGATTTGCCCAAATTGATAATTGATTTTCTGGAATAGGCATCTCAAAGTATATTAGGATTTATAAAAGTTGGTTTATTATTTTTTGGTGCTATAAGTAGCAATCCTGCAAATAATAATAAAAGACCACCAATAATTTTGTTTTCTCTTTGTTCCTGTTTCTTTTTTCTTGATAGAGGTGCACTTTTCATTCCATTAATCCTGCGGGTACTACTTGTAGAATATGCTTGTTTACTTCGGTTACAAGAAATACAACCTACATATAAATTATTTAAATGGTCAGTACCACCAAACAATTTGGGATTAGAGTGTTCAACTTCCCAGGTATTACCATAATTTGAAAATGAATGTTTCTTGCCGCATAAATGACAACAACCATCAGTTTTGTCATGAACACGACTTATCTTTTCGTCTGTAAATGCCATTTTAAATTACCCTGTATTTTAAATTGTTTTTTTTCAGGCTGTCGATTAAGACAGCCTGAAAAAATAAATTAATGAACCTTATCTTTTACTTTTGATTCATTTCCATAGGAATCACGGTCTTGAATCGTACCATCTCTTTTCTGAATTATTACATCAGATTTTTCAATCTTTGCAATTTTTATTGCTTCTTTTATTGCATCAGCTTTATTCTCAGTTACTGTTGAAGCTTTGGAATTTCCTTCCTTTTTTACTTTCCAGTCTGAGCCTTTGGGGCTAACCCATACGTTTTTTGCCATTGTTTTTTCAATGATTAGTTAAAATAAATGTTGTGAATTTAATAGGGGCTACTATTGCGTTTAATTAAGACAACATATATATTTGTGTCGTAATAAAAAAACAGGAAACGTTATGGGGTTGTTTAGACCCTATATTGATACATGCCAAAATTATTTCCTGAAGTCCCGTGATAGTAGCCCAACTACATAATCCGGGACTTTTTTAATGCTTTCATTTCATAATACCCTCTCTTTCAATTATTAGCACTCTCCGTTGCTAAGTGCCAAGATTACGACCTTTAAAAACCTGAAGTGCTTTCGCTTCTTCAGGTATATTTTCGAAATTAACTGAACGAAATCTAAAAAGCAAATTCATTGAAAGTATTTTATTTTTCAAAAACACTTGACAATCTATAAATCCTTGCTGGTATTTCGTTTTACAGTTCATTAGTTTTCAAAAAATATATAAATTCTTTTCCGCCGCTTTCCTGTCCTACTTCTTTTCGACTTACAATACACATTTCATATATACTCTTTAATCTGTTATTTATTGTGTTTATTTCAGCAATATATAATTATTTCTTGACAAAATAATGCACATAAATTATTCCAAATATGAAACTTATAGAACTAATTTCTTGAATAGTATATTTGGTTTCTAATCACAAAATTGCAGAAATAAATGTCATAAATTAATTGCAGGCTTAACTCCCGAACTAGCGGCAAGCCGCTGGATAAACCAATGGAAAAATTATAGTATGTTTGAAATATTGATATATAACATGAGGCATGTTATGCATCATACGGGTCAGTTGAATATGATGCTTGGAAAAATTGATCATGATCTCCCAATATGGGTATCTCAGACTAAAATGGAATTATAATATTCTCAAAAAGGAAGTTGATTAAACAAAAGTCAAAGGCATGCCTTTAACCTGCAATAAATTAATAACTGAACTCATCATCCTTTTTGGGATTTTTTGATTTTTCAACAGCATCAAGGAACATAATGATTCTATGATTTAAGCTGTCTAATAGCTCGATAACAATTCCAAAGCTTAAGTAGAGCATTCCGGATACGATTGAGGATAGTATAATTGCCGCTCCTGCTACAATTTTTATGAGGTAAACCTGTTCCATATATGGATTGGGAACGCCTTTTAAACTGGCAAAAAGGCTAAGTGCATCTGAAATAACATAAATACCGGATATGATGCCGATAAAAATTGTTACAAATCCCAAAATCTTAAGTAGTGTTTGCATTATTTATGCCTTTTAATTTTGTTCTGCTGATTACTTTTCTGTTACAAAGATAAGAAAATTTGCGTTAATTTTCGTGGTAAGAAATTGTTTATGTTCAGATTCCCTTTAGAATAATTAATGAGATGACCCGGAGGGTACCCGCTTCGCTTGACTGCCGCAGGCAGTTCGCTACGCTCCTTGCAAAAGTTGGATATTTTATGTATTAATTTATAAAGATTCCTGCCTGCGCAGGAATGACAAACTAAATGTTGTGTCAATACTTATAAAAACCCTGCTTTGTTTTTCTTCCCAGCAGACCTGAATCAACCATCTTCTGCTGTATCGGACTTGGTTTATACTTCTGGTCATAAAAGAACGCTTCGTAAACTGATTTTGTTACCGAAAGATTTATATCAATGCCTATCAGGTCCATAAGCTCAAATGGTCCCATTGCGAAACCGCCTTCTTCCTTCATTACTTTATCAATTTCTTCTGCGCTAAGATTCTCTTCTCCCATAATCTTTAATGATTCGCCATAAAAAGCTCTTGCTACCCTGTTCACAATAAACGCGGGAGTATCTTTGCACAGCACAGGCACTTTTCCTAATTTTTTACAAAGCTCTGTAACTGTATTTACGGTATCATCTGAAGTAAATTCACCTTTTATGACCTCAACAAGTTTCATAATATTTGCCGGATTGAAGAAATGCATTCCCACTACCCTTCCCCTGTTATTATTTACCGCTGTACTTATAGATGTAATTGAAAATGATGATGTGTTTGTAGCAAGGATTGTTTGGGGGTTTGTAATTTCATCTAGCTTTTTATAAAGCTCTTTTTTACGATCGATATTTTCTATTGCGGCTTCAATTATTATATCACAGTCATTAAGTCCGGTTAGTTCTGTTATGGGTTGTATATTTTCCTCAGCAGCAGTTCTTTTAGCGAAGTCAATCTTACCCTTTTCTTCAAGCTTTAGGAAACCTTTGGAAATAATTGATATAGCCTTCTCAACAGCTTCAGGATACAGGTCAAAAATTAAAGTACTAAAACCGCTTATAGCAGAAGCTGCGGCTATGCCGCTTCCCATTGTTCCTGCACCTATGATACCTATTTTTTTTATCAATGATTATATATTTACTTAAGCTGAACGAAATAGATACGGAAACCGTCCCGAGTGCTCGGGACGGTTAATTAATTGCTTTATTTCATCATTCCCACGACTGAGAGACTGTCTCAAAAGTCATTCTTTTATTGATTAGAACGAGAGGAAGATCACATAATAACTAAAATTAGTTGAATTTATGAGATTGCTTCGTCGCTTCGCTCCTCGCAAAAGTAGTTTTGAGACAACCCCATGAAGTTGTGGGCTATTAAAAATATATGCGAAGCATCCTGCGGATGATTATGTTCAAAGAATGCTTTGCGAAATATAGTTATAAAAATGGTCAACTTGAGTTATTTACTTGAATACTATTTCTTTACCTGCTTTAGCTGATTCATACACAGCATCTACAATTTTCATTCTATCAAGAGCTTCGGATCCATCCGAAAGTGAAGGCTTTCCTGTCATAACTGAATTAATAAAGTTGCTTAACTCATATTCATATGTGCGTTTAAATAAATTTGCTGGTTTTTCTATCTTTACAGGTGTAACGTTTACAAGTGTATCATGCATATTCTTAAATATCCTTAAAGGATTTATACTTGTGCTGCCTTCTTTACCATAAACATTACAATAAAACATATCACTTGCCCTGTGCAGCGTCCAGCTTGTTTCAATAGAAACAGTTGAGCCATTTTCAAACCTAAGCAGTACAAATGATGAATCCTCAACATCTTTAAATGAATGATTAAAATTAACCGCAGATACACTTTTAATTTTCGGGAATTTCATCATCCACAAAGCTATATCAAGAATTACAATCCCAAGATCCATAAACACCCCGCCGCCAGATTCCGTTTTATTAACTGACCATTTCTCGGCAGTGCTTCTTTTTTTCAGGTAACCGGTCTTTACGTAAAATACCTCGCCAATTTCACCGGCAGAAACAAAGCTTTCCTGCATCATAACTTCCGGTCTGAATCGGTTATTCATTCCAACCATTAAAAGCCTTTTGGCTTTTTTTGCTGCTGTTACAATTGACTCAGCTTCGCCATAATTTCTTGCAAGGGGTTTTTCAACCAGTACGTTCAGTCCTTTTTGTAATCCTTTGATAGCCTGTTCTTTATGCAATGAGTTTGGTGATGTCACAACCAGACAGTCTGCATCAACCGAACTAAGCATTTCCTCAAGATTGTTGTAAGAATTTTTTATATTATATTTTGCTGCAATGGTTTTTGCTTTGGTACGCTCAATATCACATACGCCTGCGATATCAACATTATCCATTTTCGATAGAATAGGAAGGTGTGCTATCTGCGCTATGCCTCCCAAACCTGTGATTAAAACTCTGACTTTTTCCATTTAAGTAAGTTAATATTTTTATTTTTGTAGTTGGTCACAAGACCAACAACGGGGAAATTTTAGTAAGTTAGTAATATTCTTTAGAAAGTGTTAATGAAAAAAACAAATAAAAAAAGTCAAGTATCCCGGATCACACAATCTTTTGCTTACCGTTGCTTTCTTTCGAACCTGGCGGGGTTAGGCAAAAAACTGTTGCCCGGGACTTGACTTTAAAAATCTTAAATTGGCTTAACCTTAATATGCTTAGCTTTAAACAATCTTTTTATATTTAAGCTATCCCTGAAAACCAAAAATAAACCTGCTGAACCTAATAAAATATTTGCTACCCACATACTTAAAAATGGACTAAGAAGCTCTCTATCTGCCAGCTTTTCGCCGCCAATTAAACATGCCCAATATAATAAAAAAAATCCTAAACTCATACCTGCTGCAACGCCAAATCCACCTTTACGGGTTACTATTCCAAGCGGCGCGCCTATTAATACAAATATAACACATGCAAACGGAATTGAATACTTCTTATAAATTTCAACCAGGTACATATCTATTTGTTTCTGGTTAGCCTGCTCAACCTGCTTTTGGGTCATATACTTGTTTTTAAATCCTTTGAACCTGTTAAGTATTGACTGAACCTTAAGCATATTCATGCTGTTTTGCATGCTATCCAGCTTTGTAGTATCATAATTCAGCCGGGAAAGCTCTATTGCTAGGTTCTGAACCTGAAGAGCAGTGTTATTCTTATCAGTAATAGATCCGTTTGTAATATTATTTACAATGCTTCGCATTGAATCCGCGCTCAGCTCTCTATCACCCCTAGAAAAAGCATTATCATCAGATTTGCTGAATCCAAATCCTGAAGCATCAATTGTAACGATGTGTTTTTCAAACTTTATCTTGCGGTATGATCCGTTCGGATTTTTCTTATCTATCTGGTGGATCTCACCATAAAACAGGTCAAGAACTATTTTTGAATAATCACTGGAAAAATTTATCTGCCCGCTATCTGCTGTCAAAGTATTTGAATAGACCGGGTTTGAATTATCGATTATAAAAACACCTTCAAGCTTGTTTGAATTCTCAAAAGTCTTTCTCACCAGCAGGTTATAACCGCTGATATCATCAGTAAATCTTCCGGCTTCTATCACAAATGTAGGTCGGGTACGCTGAATATCGGTCATTAATACCCTAGTCCTGTGATTAGCTTCAGGCAGAACCCTGTTGTTAAAAAGTATCAATCCGTAACAAAGAATCCCCGAAACCAGGAGAACAGGCAGGATAAGCCTGAATGTACTTAGACCAGTGCTGCGCATTACTGTTGTTTCATTCGTAGATGACAAAGAACCGAAAGCCATTAGCGTTGCGATCAAAACCGCCATGGGACCTGCCAGGGTCACCATCCATGCTAAATTCAGGGTTATGAGCTGTGAAATTATCCACCAGCTTAAGCCCTTACCTACCAGGTTATCTATGTACTTATAAATAAACTGGAAAGTAAAAACAAAAATAACAATAAAAAAAGATATTATAAATGGGGCAAAATGTGCCTTTAATATGTACCTATAGATTAACAATTAACCGTTATTTGAGTTAAATATCTTTTACTAATATAATCATAATACTCAAAATAGTGTGTTGAGTGCATTGAGTGAGTTGAGTCTGTCGAGTCAATTGAGTGTTTTATGTATTTTACGTGTTTTGAATTCATTAAGTCTGTAAGTCTGTGAGTAATAAATTTAGAATCAAAAACAGTAAACACTATAATGATTTAATTAAACCTGATATTATCTTTGAATCTTCTTCGCAGTTTAAGTACATATCATCAAATACTTTTTTAGAAATATATTCCTGGTCAAATGCAATATACAGTGCAGATTGTATTTCGCCGACTGAACCATGAGCAAAGAATAAAAATTGTTTAAACTCTTTATGTGATTTTCGGCAGAATCCTTCTGCAATATTTAACATAACTGAAATTCCTGCACGTCTTATTTGATCCTTCAAAGAAAAATCTTTAGCAAATTCTCCTTTTTTAGTAATTGAGTATAAATCTTTCATTATAATTCTTGCTTTCTGCCAGCATATTAAGTCTTCAAAACGGTTAATCTTTGCCATTAATAAATTTATTTAATTTTTAAGAATAATTTTTTAAAATTTAGGTTTACAATACTCTGCTTTATACTCACTTAACACTTTAAACACTCTATACACTTTAAACACTCTATACACTTTTTAGTACACCTAATTTCTTTCCCACCTTTTCAAATGCTGATATTGCTTTATCCAGTTGTTGAGTATTATGCGCAGCGGATACTTGAACCCTGATGCGCGCCTGACCCTTTGGCACTACGGGGTAATAGAATCCGATAACGTATATCCCCTCTTCCAAAAGCATGTTGGCAAAATCCTGTGAGAGCTTCGCTTCATAAAGCATAACTGGTATAATTGGGTGAGTACCCTGCTTGATATCAAAACCAAGCTTACCCATTTCAGCACGGAAATATTTTGTATTATCTTCAAGTCTGTCTCGTAATTCCGTTGTTGAAGACAGCATATCAAACACTGCGATAGATGCCCCAACAATTGCAGGAGCAAGTGAATTTGAGAACAGGTATGGTCGCGAGCGCTGGCGTAGCATTTCGATAATTTCCTTTTTACTCGTTGTGTAGCCGCCCATTGCTCCGCCTAAGGCTTTGCCAAGTGTGCCAGTGATGATATCAACTTCACCCATTACTCCGCAATGTTCTGCAGCGCCTCTGCCTGTCTTACCTAGGAATCCCGCAGCATGGCATTCATCAACCATTGTGAGCGCGTCAAATTCTTTAGCTAATTTTACAATCTCGTCAATTTTAGCAATGTAACCATCCATTGAAAAAACGCCGTCAGTACATATCAGTATCTGGTTTGCTCCGTCCTTCTTAGCCTGGTCAAGCTGCGCCATAAGGTCTGACATATCGTTATTTTTATACCTGTACCTTTTTGCTTTGCATAATCTAACTCCGTCAATAATACTAGCATGGTTCAGCTCATCTGAAACAATTGCATCATTTTCGGTAAGTAAGGGTTCAAACACACCGCCATTAGCGTCAAAACATGCGGCATATAAAATTGTATCTTCTGTGTGGTGGAATTCCGCAATTTTTTTCTCAAGGGTTTTGTGGATATCCTGTGTGCCGCATATAAAGCGAACTGAAGACATTCCGAAGCCATGTGTATCCAAAGCCTTTTTCGCTGCTTCTATTACTGCGGGATGTGATGATAAGCCAAGGTAATTATTTGCGCAAAAGTTTAATACGGATTTCCCTCCTGCAACAGTAATTTCCGCACCCTGCTCAGATGTAATAATTCTTTCATTCTTGTAAAGCCCCGCATCTATTATGGCTTGAAGCTCTTTTTGCAATATGGGCTGTAATTTTGTGTACATGTGAAAACCTTCCTTATCTTAAAAAAATTAATTTTACCGGCAATACTTATCTACAAAAATACCCTAAATTACTCATTTGTTCAATTTATAACGAAAGTATCAATTATTTTCACCCTTATTTTTATATCCAGCTATGCGGATAAGCATGAATATCTGTCCCCTTGTGTGTGCCTCGTGCTCAATTAAATGATAGATTATCCATTTGCGTGTATATTCCTTTGTGAATTCCTTATTATCAAACTTTCTAACTACAGAAAATTTAGGGTCAAGCTCTTCATCATCCAGAGTTTTGATATATTCTATAACCTTTGCCCTGCATTTTGCCATCACATCAATGTATTCGTCTATTTCGATTATATCTTTTGGTGGATTAAAATCTTTTCCTGAATCAAACCAAAACCCGTAATATGACCTTTTACTAAGCTCTGCATCAGGTTCGTTACCATCAAGTACCTGCAGCCAGCCCAAGTCACACTCAGCAAGGTGCATTAAGTAAGAGCCGATCGAAAATTCACCAGGCATAGGTTCATCGAATAATTGCTCTTTGGTGAGTCCGCTCACACCTTTTAAAGTTACTTTGCGTATATCTTCAAGCATGTATAAAAGTAATTCTGTGTTTTTCATTTGTTATTTGATATATTAAATATAAAAAAACCGCCTTCGAATTTAATTCAAAGACGGTTAAAATAAAATGATGAATGATTTGTATAGTAAATTAATTAACTGCTGATTTGATCTTTACGCTACTGCTTTGATGATGTTCCTGAGTAGGAAGCTCGGTTACGTTGCTGGCTTCGGTCTTCATAGTACATTTGCCATTGAAGCTGCATCCCTGTTCAGTAATAAGATTATTTGCAACAATATCACCATTGACTCTTGAGCCTTTTTTAAGCTCAAGCCTGTTGGTTTCAATATTGCCTTCAACATTACCGTAAACTATAACTTCAGAAGCGCAAACACTGCCTTCGATCTTACCGGAATGACCAATAACTATCCCGCTATCACCTGTTAAATTACCTTTAATCGTTCCGTCTATTCTTGTAGCAGTTGGAATAAAGAAGTTACCTTCAACTTTACAGCCTTCACCAATGAGTGTTTTTATATCTTTTGATGATGCTGATTTATTTGGCATAGGAGTTGATGTTTCCGTCTGATTTGTTTTTTCTTTGCTTCCGAACATTTAGTCCTCCTTTTGAAGTATATTTATTTATGAATAAAAAATTTTATTTAACGTGTTATTATTATATTCTATTGTACCCTCAGCCTTTAAGCTGAGTTTAACTGCGCAAGTTAAAACTTGCGGCTACAGAAATTATTACACTTAAAACAGTTTAAGGAATGGTTCGGGACTTATATCATCGCCATTCTGTTTTATTTCGTAATGTAAATGTGGTCCGGTTGACCTGCCTGTTGAGCCTATATATCCAACCACATCACCGGCTTTAATCTGCTGTCCCTGCTCTACATTAACCTTTGTAAGATGACCAAATAATGTCTGGTAGCCGCTGTTATGATCGATAACCACAGTATTTCCATAGCCATTATACCAATCGCACCTGTTAACAACCCCGTCAGCGGTTGCATATACGGGATCGCCCATTGGACCTTTGAAATCAACCCCCGAGTGGAATTCACCGCTATAGCCACCAAAAGGATTCCTGCGATAGCCGTAATCTGAGCTTCGGGGTCCGCTGTAAGGCAAGCC
>JAYTUN010000035.1:0-35365 GCA_043744495.1 Ignavibacteria bacterium | reverse complement strand
GATTTTCAGGGCTAAAGCCCTGAATTCAACGTATTTTTAAACCCCCGACATAAATGTCGGGGTTAAAACATATTCCTAAGCGGTCAACTTGAGTAAGTTATTGTATCATCAGTTGACATTCTGAAAAATCAAAAATTACACTGAATACCCCAATGTTGTGTGTAATTACAACTTGATTGGTGCTCAGGGCAACAACATTATTCAAAATATCTAAACGAAATTGAGTTGCACCCTCGCTTGTGAAATCGTATGGCATAATGTATTTTTCCTTTCTTTGAAATTTACGTTACAATCAAATTATATATATAACAAGGCATTTATTTATCTCTTTTCAATTCCCAACTGCATAAAATTAATTTGTAAATTGATTATTTTGTAGTGGAACAAAATTTTTTTTTGTTTTCCAAACTGGAGTTTGTCCGATCCAAAGGATGCTTTGCAAGGACTCCTTTGGAGGGAAACAGAATAAAAAAAAATAGACCTTTCCACTCCATAGGCGGGCACGCCGCTTCGCTCAGGGTGTGCGACCATACATTTTAATCACATTACCTCTGAATGATATTGCCCCATCACCAAGTAAAAACAAACAGGTTTCGGCTATTTCAAGTGGGGTTACCCATTTGCTGAAATCCTGATTTTGCATGCTTTCACGGTTTGCTGGCGTATCAATAATGCTTGGGATTATGGAATTAAAAGTTATATCATCTGCCTTATATTCTTCGGCAAGAGTTTGCATTAAGTTTACTACTCCCGCTTTGCTGAATGAGTATGCAAACTTGCCCGCAGTAGTTTCAATTGCAGGCTTAGCTCCGATTGAAACAACCCGCCCGAAGTTATTTATTTTAAAGTAAGTTAGCGTATGCTTCGTAAAGTTAAACGTAGTATAGAAGTTGAGCTTAAGCTGCTGCTCAATTAGCTCTTTATCGGTATCAGCTATCAGCCGTTTTGGATGGTAGCCTCCAACAGTATTTATCAGGAAATCAATCCGTTTTTCCTGCTTAACAACGTTATCACAGAATTCCTTTACCTCATACTCATTGGTGGCATCACATGGCAAACCGTATCTCTTTGGGAGTCCTTTAAACTCGGTTTCATCCGTTTGCTCAAACACATTCATAAACTCAGGCATTGAGCGAACCGGTACATAGACCCTCATTCCCTGTGCAGCAAAATGATTGACAATTACCCTGCCTAATGCTCCGGTACCGCCTGTTACAATTGCTACTTTGTTAGAAAAGTTCATAAAGTTTGTAAAGTTAAAAGTTCATAATGTTAGAAAGTTCATAATGTTTTGATGAAATTTGAGAGCATTTTGGAAATATAAATTGCTAATTCAGAAAATGCTGTAAATTCAGTTTCAGTGATATATTTGAGTTCTTTTGCAAGATATAGCATACTTCTTACTTCTCCTGCACTTCCTTTTGCAATGAAAAGAAAATGCTTTAATTCTTTATTGCTCCTTCTCTCAAATCCCTCAGCAATATTGTTCATAATTGAAACAGTTGCCCTTTGTATTTGGTCTCTAAAAGAAAAATCTCTGTTTTCTTTAAATCTTGAATACAAAAGAAGTGTTAACTCTTTGGCTTTTTGCCACGCAATTATGTCTTCAAATCTTTCTATTTTCATAATTAACTTTACAAACTTTTAACTTTACAAACTTTATGAACTTTGCGAACTTTTCTTACTTTTAACTTTATGACTGATCGCCTGACAAATCTTACCCAGAATTACATCTTTAGTAGAGCATGTTACTCTGTTCATATTTGCGGGATTACCTGAGATGCATTCATTAGCAAGAATTGCAAACAGAACTGCTTCCTTATTCTTAGAATTAATACCTTTTTCTTTTAGTCGTGAGACACTAATTCCATTAAAAAAGTTTTTTAAGGCTTTCATTAGTACGGGATTTTCAGCTCCCCCGCCGCTTACAATAAGTTCTTCAATTTTACAGGATGGCTCAATGAAATTTTTGTAATTATACCAGATGGTATATGCTGTAAATTCAGTTATTGTGCGAACAATGTCATTTTTATTTACTCCTTTAAACCTCTTCAGCAGTTTTTTCTGGAATTCCATTCCATAATGCTCTCTGCCGGTTGATTTTGGCGGTTTAGCTGAATATCCCTTATCTTCAGCAAGAAAAGCAAATATATTTGTATTTACTTTCCCCTTTGCTGCAATACTACCATTTTTATCAAACTTTTTACTGAATAAATGATACATCATACCGTCAATTATCATATTCCCCGGACCTGTATCAAATGCAAAGACATCTTCCTTACGTGAATTCTTTTTTAAAAAGGTAATGTTGGATATTCCGCCAATATTAAGCAAAGCCCTGTTTTTAGATCTGTGGGTGAACAGGATATGATCAAGATACGGAACAAGCGGCGCTCCATCGCCATCAACTGCACAATCGGCTATTCTGAAATCACCAATTGTAGTAATTCCTGTTAGGTTTGCAATAATTGATGGGTCGCCAATTTGCATGGTAGATTTTACTCTGAATCCAAGGTACTTTTCTCTTTCAGGCAGGTGGTGAATAGTCTGTCCGTGTGAGCCAATTATATCTATGCCTGAAGCTTTCATTTTATTCTTCTGCAGTAATCTTAAAACCGCATCAGAAAACATTACGCCTAAAATTACATTAAGCCTAGTGATATCTTCTATCCTTGCCGTTTTTTTGTCGGAATTTTTGAACACTGCAATGCGAATTTCTTCAGGAATTGGATGTTCAATAAAATCAACTACTTTTACTTTGGTATTTTTGCCATTTCCCTTAATTTGCAATAAAACCGCATCAATTGCGTCTAATGATGTACCAGAAAGGATTCCTATAACATTCTTTGAATTTTTGCGGATTAGAGTTAACAGACTTTTATTCATAATTTACAAATTTATTTATATTAACCCGAATAAACCATACATTAATGGATATTATCATTAAAAAGCAGGTGGGATATTTTCATTTTTCTCCATATTGTCATTCTGAACTTGTTTCAAAATCTTTCATAAATTTAATAATAGACCCTGAAATAAATTCAAGGTGACAATTTAAAGACGAAAATACCCTGCTATCTATAAATTTCCATTAAATTTTAGCATTGAACGGATATTGAAGAAAAGCTATATTTGCTGATTAATTAACTTTGAGATAAAGAATTTAAGTGAGATATGGAATTTAAGATAAATAAAATTGACGCGGTAAAGCAGGAAGTTGAGTTTGAATTAACATACGCTGATTTGACTCCCCATTTTGATAAAGCAATCCAAAAACACCAAAAAAAAGTTGAAATCCCCGGTTTTAGAAAAGGTAAAGCTCCTATTGCGATAATAAAGCGCAAATTCGGAGAAATGATAGAGCAGGGCTCTTTAGAAGATGTGGCTAACGATATCTACAAGAACTACCTTGATGAAAACCACATACATCCGCTTGGCGAAGCCCAGATGGTTGATATGGATTATGAAGCCAAGCAGCTTTTTAAGTTTAAAATTAAGTATGAAGTAAAGCCTGAATTTGAGATCGCTGACTATAAAGGCATTGAAATAAACAGGACTGTACATAAAATAGATGAAAAAACTATTGATGAGGAAGTTAAATATATACAGTCAAAACATGTAACATATGAAGATGCCCAAAAAGCTGACGGCGATGATTTTGCAATTACTATGGACGTGCAGAAGCTTGATGATACCGGAGTTGAATTAATAGGACAGAAAGACAAGGATGTAAGATTTTATCTTAACGATCCGCAGGTAAATAAGGAATTCAAAGAACAGCTTTCGGAGGTCTCTGTTGGCGAAGAACGTGTATTAATGCTACCAGCCCAGGATGATGACAAGACAGAAAAATTCAAAGTTTTCTGCAAGAAGATAGATAAAGTAGTTTTTCCTGAATTAAACGAAGAATTCTTTAAACATGTGTTTAAAGATGACGAGATGAAAACAGTAGAGCAGTTCAGGGAAAAAGTAAAAACCGATCTTGAGGGTATTTATAGAAACATTTCAGAACAGGAAATAAGGAACAATATTGTAAGCGAATTGATCAAGTTAAATGAGGTACCCGTACCTGATGCGCTGGTTGAAAATATTCTGAATTCATACATTGAAGACGTAAAGAACCAGAACCCCAAAAGACAGCTCCCGCCTGATTTTGATGAGGAAGAGTACAGAAAATCTAAAAGAGTTGATGCGATTCTGCAGGTTAAATGGTATCTGATAAGAGATAAGATAATTGAGAAGGAAAAAATGGAAGTTACCGATATTGACCTTGAGCCGGTAATTGAAGCAGATGCGAAAAAATACAACCTTCCGGTTGATAAGATAAAGACAGTTTATGAAAATAATCCCGAAGTAAAATACAGGGTGCTTGATGATAAATTAATGAAGTTCCTTATTGACAATGCAATAATGATTGATGTTGAGAGACAGGATGGAATATTAAGTGAAGAAACGGATATTGTTGATGATTATTCAGATAAAGATGAATCAAAACCTAAATAACAAAGATAAAATAAAGCATATTTCAATAAAATAAGGAAATAAAAAGAAGGTAATAAATGGATTATCAGAAAATAATATCGGGCATTAAGTCCGAAATTGAAAAAGATCTCAATATTTCAAACCAGCTTGTGCCAATGGTTGTTGAGCAGACAGCCAGGGGTGAGCGAGGAATGGATATTTACTCAAGGCTGCTTAGGGAAAGAATAATTTTCCTCGGCTTTCCGGTGGATGACCATACAGCAAGCCTTGTAATTGCGCAGTTGTTATTCCTCGAATCTGAAGATGCTGATAAAGATGTAATGGTTTATATAAACTCACCAGGCGGCAGCGTAAGCGCGGGACTTGCAATATACGATACTATGCAGTACATAAAACCCAATGTTGCAACAATTTGTACGGGAATGGCTGCATCTATGGGTGCTGTTTTACTTGCAGGCGGTACAAGCGGAAAAAGGACATCACTTCCCCACTCCAAAATTATGATACATCAGCCTTTGGGCGGTACTCAAGGACAGGCTACAGATATTGAGATATACACAAAAGAAATGATAAAGACAAGAGATGCATTGTATAATATTCTTTCAAGGCATACAGGCAAGGACTTTGAGACAATTAAAAAAGATTGCGACAGGGATAATTTTATGACTGCCGAAGAAGCTAAGGAATACGGATTGATAGATAATATTCTTGAAAAAAGATTAGTGGATAAGAAGTAACATCAAATAATTTATAACAGAAAAAGGATACCAAATTTCTTTGGTATCCTTTTTTTTATTTATCAGAAATTTATTTTTTATTGATAAGATTGCTTAGTCGCTTACGCTCCTCGCAAATATTATTTACTTTTTATTTGTTTCTTTTTCTTCAGCTTCTGAATTGGATTTATTATTGTTTGTAGAATCTTTCTTTGTTGCCCTGCTTATCCTGTTATCTGACTCATCATCACTCTTCTGGATAGCTTCATTCTCTTTCCCTTTTATAATTGTTTCATGTTTCGTCTTTGGCATTACTTTTTCTTCCTGTTTAACATTATTTTCTTCATCTAAAAATATATTTTTCTTTTCATCCCTGGATTCAGACTTCAGCTCACCTTTTGATTCAATTTTAAAATCACCCTTAGATTCTTTTTTCATTATACCATCATCGCTTCTTCTTTCGCTTTTTACATCAACGCCTTTATCCTTATCAAAATCAACTGATCTCTGCATTTCAATTTTCTGTTCTTCGCTTACCCTGTCAGATTTTACATCAGGTGCAACTATCCTTGAAGGATCCGGTTTTGCAAAGAAATCAGATGGTGTTTCAACCGGACTGCTTACATTATCAAGCGACCTCTTATCTTCAGGAGTAACTGCGCTGTATTCTTTTGGATAATTGCTGCTTATATCATTGGGATCTTTTTTAACATAAATTATCAGATCACCCTGGTTTGTAGATGAAACAAACTGCTGAGTATTTTCAGGTGAGCTGTCATTTAGCTTTGAATAATATGCGAAATATACCACAACTGCTATTAATAACACTGCGGTTAATCCCATGGCAGGAACAAATGCCGGTCTGAATAGATTTTGCAACCAGCTTTTTACAGCCGGTTCAGGTTTCACATTGCGTGTAACATGAATGACAGGATTTTCTGCCTGTTTAATTCTAAGCAAAAGGCGTGCTTCAAAGTCATTTTTAGCTTTGAGGCGCGGTAAAGTGCTTAGGGTTTCCCTTAATGCTTTATATTTTTCGTCTTCTTGTATCATTTTTCCCTACACTTGTAGTTGAGGCGATTTTATTCTTCTTTATAAATATCGTTTAGAAGCTCTTGTAGCTTTTCTCTGCCCCTGTTTATCCTTGATTTTACTGTACCCATAGGTAATCCTGTCATATCAACAATTTCCTCGTATGAAAATTCTTCAACATCTCTTAAAACAACAAGCTCCCTGTAATTCTCGTTTATCTTATCAAGCGCTTTTTGAATATGAGCGCTTAAGAGTTTTGAATTTGCATCTACATCTGGCGTATAGCCGCCATCGGGAATATCGAAATCTTTATTTTCATCATCATAAACATTGCTTATGGAAAAAGTTTTATATTTCTGCTGTTTAACAAGTCTTGTCTTTGCAAGATTAATTGCAATAGTATAAATCCATGTTGAAAATTTTGCAATTTCCTTATACAGATGTTTTGATACATAAACTTTAACAAATGTATCCTGAACAATATCATCACATTCATCATAGTTGCCTACATAGCGGTAGATGTAATTTGTAAGCCTGTCTTTATAACGGGATACAATTTCATTGTACGCTTGTATATCACCTTCCTGGAACAGGAATATCAATTGTTCATCAGTTGGTTTACCTGTATTTTTTCCTTCTTTCGAAGGCGCCATCTGTACCCTGTTTATTTAACGAAAAAATTGGTTTTTTGTTCCAGAATTCAAAAATTATGCATTAATAAGATCTTCTACAAGAGATGTCATAAGTATCTTTGGATCTAACATACTGGTTTTCAGTTTTTTATCAGTATCAATAATTTGCGAAACAGAACGTTCTAATGAGCTGATATTTAATGATTTATGATAATTTTTCGCAAATTTGACCCTATCTCCCCAAATTTTGTATTTTTGGTCAATTATTCTTGAATCCATAGTATCTAATCCTCTTGTTTTAAAAGAGATCATGTCCATGTAATAATTACTTATCACTGAAAGCAAATATACTTCATTTGTACCTTTGGAATAAAGTAAATTATTAAGGATAGTAAAAGCCCTGTTGTGATTTTTGCAGACTATTGAGGCTAAGAGCTCCTCGGGGCTGTATTCCCTGTCATATCCAATAAACTGGAGTATTATTTCCCTTGTTATGAGCGGTTCATTTTCCTCAAAATCAAAATTACTTATTTTTTCAATTTCAGTGCTTAAGAGGTCAAATGATGAAGGTACAGAAGTAATGAAAAGGTCTAAAGCATCGTTATTTATCTTAATGCCTTTATTTTCAAACTCATATTTAACCCAGTCATAAAGCTCTCTTTGCGGCAATTCAGAAAAATCGAAGAAATCATAGCTATTATGCATCTTTTTATCATAGACAAATGAGGTATCAAAAGCTAAGAAAATATATGAGTTTTCATCTATTTTCTTTGTAATTTCCAAAAGCTCACCAAGCTTGCGTGAATATTTTTCGCAGCGTTTTACAACAACTATTTTTTGTGAAGAGAAAAGAGATGCGAAGTTAGAAGTAAGGTCGATTAATTCCTGTAAAGAAGTTTCATCAGCATATTTAAGGAAGAAGTTGTCACGGTTATCTTTTGAACCGAATAACTTCTCCCTTAAAATTTCACCGGCACGTGATAAAAAATAATTATCAACCGCAGCAATATAATATACATTCCTTAGCTTACCTGATGATACTTCTTTCCGGAAATCATGGAATGATCGCATATTTATAGCCTGCTTAATTGATATTATTTAAAAGATACTTTTTCTATTGTTACTTTATCTATCGGATTATCCATAGCATCTTTTTTCACTTTTTCTATCTTTAATGCTATATCAAGACCTTTTATTATTTTGCCGTAAACTGTATATTGACCGTCCAAATGCGAGGCTTCACCTGTTACAATATAGAACTGGCTTCCGCTAGATTCTCGTTTTGGATTTTGTGCATCGCCTAGCCTTGCACCGGCAAGTGAACCTTTTTCGTGTTTAGCTTTAATTTCAGCAGGTACTGTGTAACCGGGTCCACCCTGTCCGTCATTTGACCTATCGCTATCTTTGGAATTAGGATCGCCGCCCTGTATCATAAATCCAGGAATAACTCTGTGGAAAGTGAGACCTTCATAAAAACCTGATTTTACCAGTTTCTTGAAGTTTGCTACATGCAGGGGAGCGTCTTTTTCTAACAATTCTATTTCAATATCCCCCATGCTTGTTTTCATTACTACAATGTTAGATTCCTTTGAATCTTTCTTATCTTTTGTGTCGATCGTATCTGTTTTGGTTGTCATACTATCTGTTTTCTTTTGAGTGTTCTGTGTTTGTGTACTTTGAGTTTGTGTCTGTGTTGTATTATCCTGTTTCTTCACTTCAGTCCCGTCAGTTTTGCTATTTCCACAAACAAAAGCGAAAAAACTTAAGATAAATACAGGTAACAGCATTAATTTTAAAGCATTTAGTTTCATTTTCTAATTTCCATTCTAATCTAGTTATGAATTATATTTGCTGAAAGTAAAATGATGATAAGTATTCCAAATGCTATGCGGTAAATTACAAATAACATCATGGAATGCTTTTTGATATAAGAGAGCAAAAACCAAATTGACCAGTAGCCCACTACTCCGGATACGACAGTAGCAATCACAAGACTTAATACTGCACTATCCCCGCTGAGTAAAGTAGTCCTTTGACTGAAAAGCTCAAACACACCGCTAAGTAATACTGCCGGTATGCTGAGCAAAAATGAGAATCTCGCTGCATCTTCGCGTATCATATTCCTGAAGAAAGCGCCTGAAATTGTTGAACCCGATCTTGAAACTCCTGGTATCAGAGCCAATGCCTGAAATAAACCTATTATAAATCCGTCTTTAAATCCTATGGTTTGAATATTAACTTTACTTTTTGTGAATTTATCAGCTATCATTAGTATTATAGAGAAAAAAATAAGACTCCCAGCCATGATATACATACTTCTGAATTCATTTCTGATAATATCCTTAAATACAAAACCAAATATTACTATTGGTATGGTTCCAATAATAATCATAAAAAGCAGTTTTGTATCTTTACTTTTATAATCTTTTGTTTTAATGCTTAGCAGAATGGAGTTTAACATATTCTTCAAATCAGTGCGGAAATAGAGGATAATTGCTATCATTGTTCCAACCTGGATAACAGCAGTATATGAAGCGCCAATATCACCCCATCCCAAAAATGATGGAATTATCCTTAAATGAGCGGTACTGCTTACGGGCAGGAATTCTGTCAATCCCTGTACAACACCAAGTAATATTGCTTTTAAAATTTCCTGCATTAATTTATATTGAATAAAATTCCGAGTCTTGCACCAATTCCATAGCCTTTAAGATCAGCTTCCAAAGTTGAATTAGGAGCTTTAAGTGAATTACCATTTTCATCTTTAAGCTTCCCATAAAAATTAACAAAAGCAAAACCGTTCAAATAGACAAAGAAATTATCTGAGAATTTTGGCAGAAATGTTATATCAGTTCTTATGGAAGGTCCAGATGATATATATTTAAGAGTAGTTGAATTATTTACTTTATTATCAAGCTGCTGAAAGTGATACCCGATTCTACCGCCAAATTTAAAGTTGTATTTCTGTTTCCGAAAATTATAACTAACGAATAGATATGGCTGATGAGATGTAATAGTAAAATCAAATACTGATGGTGAATATGTATAGCTTAAGCCTCTTATAAAATAAGAATAATCCAGTCCCGCAGAGATATTTGATGAAAGATCATACTCAAACCCGCCAAAGAATTCAACGCCTGCATTGAATGACTTAATGCTATCTGATGTACTGTATGGAATACTTGCGACGAGGTAATTATTAAAATTCGGGGTAATGCCGTAATTTACTCCCATTCCTGTATAGAATGAGAAGTGTTTCTTAAATTTTACAGGTGTTTGGGGAAATACAGCAGTATTTACAAAAATAAATGCTGCAATTGTTATAAATAAAAAGTTTTTCAATAATTAGATATCGAGATTTTTGACATATTTAGCATTCTTCTCAATAAATGCCCTGCGCGGCTCTACTTCTTCACCCATTAATGTTTCAAAAACCTTATCGGCAGCAACTGCGCTATCAATTGAAACCTGTAGAATTGTTCTTGTTTCCGGGTTCATAGTAGTTGACCATAGCTGTTCAGGGTTCATTTCTCCAAGACCTTTAAATCTGGAAATAGTGAATCCTTTACCTTTTGTAACCACTTCCCCGCTTTCATTAATTTCTGTTTCCGAAGGTGCTGTTGCTGCTTCAGCTTCTTTTTCTTTTGCAGATTTGCCATTAATTTTAAATCTCTTTAATATCTGATCTTTTTCGTTTTCATCATACGCATAATGTTCTTCACGGTTTATCTTAATTTTGTATAAAGGCGGCTGCGCGATATAAAGCCTGCCTGTTTCTATAATTTCCTTCATGTGCCTGTAGAAAAAGGTAAGCAATAATGTCCTTATATGAGAACCATCAACATCGGCGTCGCACATAAGGATAACTTTACCGTATCTCAGTTTACTCTCGTCAAAGTCATCTGAATTGCCAATACCGGCTCCAAGTGCAGTAATAATAGATCTTATTTCTTCATTTTCAAGAATTTTATTTAATCTCGCTTTTTCAACATTCAATATCTTACCTTTTAAAGGCAGTATCGCCTGGAATCTTCTATCCCTGCCCTGCTTAGCAGAACCACCCGCAGAATCTCCCTCAACGAGGTAAATTTCGCAATGGTCGGGGTCGCTTATTGAGCAATCAGCAAGCTTGCCGGGTAAACCGGAAAACTCCAGCGCATTTTTGCGCCTGATAAGCTCTCTTGCTTTTCTTGCTGCTTCTCTAGCTTCAGCGGCACGAAGACATTTTTCAATTATCTTCTTTGAAATAGATGGATTTTCTTCAAGGAACGACTGCAACTGCTCGCCAACTATAGTCTCGACAATACTTTTTACTTCGCTATTACCAAGCTTGGTCTTGGTTTGACCTTCAAACTGCGGTTCAGGTACTTTTGTACTTATTACGCATGTTAAACCTTCGCGGAAATCATCACCAGTTAGCTGTATCTTATCATTTTTAATTATATTGGCTTTACTGCCATAGTTATTTAGTGTTCTTGTTAACGCAGTTTTAAATCCAACAAGATGTGTTCCGCCTTCGTGTGTATTAATATCATTAACGTAAGTAAAGATATTATCGTTGTATGATTCATTATACTGGAATGCAACTTCAACCTGCGTATTATCTCTTTCACCTTTTAAGAAGATAGGCTCTTTCATAAAAGATTTTCTGGAAGAATCGATATACTTCACAAACTCTATTATACCGCCTTCAAAATGAAATATATTTTCTCTTTTATCTCTCTCATCTTTAATGGTAATTGTTACTTCTTTATTAAGGTAAGCAAGCTCCCTAAGTCTGTCTTCGATTATCTCATATTTAATAATAATACTGTTAAAAATGGTTTTATCCGCAAGGAATGTAGTTTTAGTACCTGTAATTTTGGGGTCAACTTTTCCAATTTCCTTTACAGAAGCTGTTGGGTCACCAGCTTTATAGTCCTGCACGAATATTTTTCCTTCGCGTTTTACTTCGACCTTAAGCCATTCACTTAAAGCATTTACTACAGATACACCTACACCATGCAAACCACCGGATACCTTATAGGTACTCCTGTCGAATTTTCCGCCTGCATTAAGCACAGTCATAACCACTTCAAGCGCTGATTTTTTTTCTGTAGGGTGCATTCCGGTTGGAATGCCTCGTCCGTTATCTTCGACAGTAATGGAATTATCTATATGAATAGTAAGCGATATTTTATCACAATAACCGGCCAGGGCTTCATCTATACTGTTATCAACAACTTCGTATGCAAGATGGTGGAGCCCTCGGCTGGATACATCTCCTATATACATCGCAGGTCTTCTTCTAACGTGTTCAAGTCCTTTTAAAACCTGGATACTATCGGCTCCGTATCCTTCTTTTGGTGCAACCTTCTTATCGGGTTTATTCTTTTTATCTGCCATTTACTTAAATATAATATCCTTTATTTTTTTATGTTCGCTCAAATTACTATTAACCTTTTCAATAATTTCAGGTTTCATCCTGGTAAGCTCAAACCTTGAAACAGGGTTCACAACACTTACATACAGTACTCCAAGTTTTTTATAAGTTGGCACAGCTATTTTTCCTATTTTCTCTCCAACTGCCTGATACCAGAAATCGAACCTGTCTTTTTTTTGCCTTTTAAAATCAGCCAGTAAATTCTCAATTTCTGAATTTAATGTAGTTTGTCTTTTATTATGTTTCTTAAAATCAATTAACAATTTCAGAGTTACCGCCTGCTATATGAAATGATCTTGTATCTGTGAAGCTTCTTTTTAATATATTCAGATGCTCAATTTCAGTAGTAGTTACAAAGATCTGGTTAAATTCAGTTATCAGCTCAGATATTTTGTTTACCCTGCTTTTATCTAGTTCAGAAAATATGTCATCAAGCAGCAGAATTGGCTCACCTGTATTTGTATGCTTCAAATTCTCATTTATGTACCCAAATTCTGCAAGTTTTAACGATACTACGAAAGTTTTATGCTCACCCTGTGATGCAAAAGTTTTCATATCAAACATTTCACCTCTTTTATTCATGCTGAATAAATAATTATCCCTGTGAGGACCTGCAAGTGATATTCCTCTTTTTATTTCGGGATCCATTTTCTCTTCAAGAATCCGCTGGAGTTTTTGTTTCAGAAGCTCAACATCATATCCGGAAGCTTCGGGTTCATCAAGTATTTCGCTTTGATATGAAATGACTGGTATATATTTTATTCCGACTATTCTTTCAAAGCATGCAACTACAAATGCTCTAAATTCTTCAATGAAATCAAGTCTTCTAATCATCAACTTTACAGCCAGATTAAGAAGTTCTGAATTCCAGACACTTAAGAGTTCTTTTAACTCATTATAACCATATCTATTTGAAGTAAGGTTTTCTTTTAAAAGAGAATTTTTCTGCTTAATTATCTTAGTATATTTCCTCAGGTCATTTAAATAAACCCTGCTTACCTGGGATATCAGCAGGTCAAAATTTCTTCTTCTATCTGCCTGCGTGCCGTTTGTCAGCTTCAGGTCATATGGCGAGAGAACTACAAGAGGAAACCTCCCAATGAAATCATTTGACCTTGTAACCTTATCGTTATCACATGAAAGCTGTTTTTCATTCTCTTCTTTATGGTAGAGAAATTTTACCCTGCTTTTACTATCCACACGGTTCCTGAAATCACCAAGAATCTCAAAAGCATTTTTGCCGTACTTAACGCAATCTGCTTCAGAATTCATTAAGAAGCTTTTTGTATAACATAACATAGAAACAGCTTCAAGTACATTGGTTTTTCCATTCCCGTTTTCACCGTAAATAAAGTTCAGTTTCTTACTAAACGAGAAAGAACTATTATGATAATTTTTAAAATCTGCCAGGTGAAGATATTCGATGACCATTGCTTTTTAGTTATTCCTATCAGATATTTCTAACAGGCATAACAAGCATCATCAGGTCTTCATTTTCTCTCTGTTGCGCTGGTCTGATAATCGAAGCTTTTAGCGGTGTGCTGAAATCAAACAACAGCTCATCGGCTTCAAAAAGCTGAATTGCTTCAAGCAGGTATTTCCCGTTAAAAGCTATTTCAAATTCTTCGCTTTCGGTAAAACTGCTATCAATTGTTTCATCTGCATCTGTGCCGTATTCGTTACTAGCGGCTCTAACCTTAAGTTCGTTTTCGGAAATATTAAAGGAGGTTTTATTTGTAACCTGGTCAGACATAATAATACTTCTTTTAACTGCTCCTATAAGGTCATTTTTTGATACTTTAAGTATCTTCTCGTTATCGTTAGGTATTACAGAATCGTAGTTAGGGAAAGTGTCATCAATAAGCCTGGAGTGAATTGTTACATTCGCAAAAGAACATTTAAGAAATTCATTACTGAAGAATATTGATACTTTCTGTAAGTCACTTTCTTCATCGCCAGAAGGGGCTTCAGAATCGATTTCATCGGGAGCTTTTGTTTTATGTACAGCATCCTTAGGAAAAAGTTTTGTCATTAACTGGCATGTCTTAATAGGTACAAGCATAGTGGTCTTTTCACCGCTGTAGTCAAAATTGCTGTTAATTATCTTAACTAGCCTGTGACCATCGGTTGCCACAACTTTGAATTCACCGTTTTTTATCTCGAAGAAGACACCATTCATGCTTCTTCTAAGCTCATCATTGCTTGCGGCATGAATAGCTTTTGGCAGGTACCTAGAGATCAAAGTTCCCGCAATATCAATTTCTTTTGAACCTTCAACTTCGGCAGGCATAGGAAAGTCATTCGGGTCTTCACCCGTCAGGGTCCACTTGCCGCCTTTAGTTTTTATAATGGTTTTGTAGCCATTTTGCAAATCGAAGCTAAGTTCTTTACCTGGTAGGTTCTGCAAAAGAGTTTCAAGCTTCTTTGCAGGTAATGCTACCTGTCCATCACTTTTACCGTCAACATTTATCTTAATTTCTATATAGACCTCAAGATCAGAGCCCATAATTGTAAGCTCTTTTCCTTCAAGATTAAAATATAAATTACATAAAATAGGTAAAGTGGAACGTGTTGGTGTAACCGATATTACTTTATTTATAGCGCTGATTAGATCATTGCTCTTAACAGTGAACTTCATTAAACCTCCCAAATATTGCTTAATTTACTAAATTTACTGATTTTTCTTGTGTATTTCAATTAATTAATTTATTCCTTTTTCCGGGTTTTGAGTAATATTCTATTATCTTTTCGGCTGCCATTATACCCATTATCTCCTTACTTTCAACAGTTTTCCCGGCAAGATGCGGTGTTAAGAAAACATTTTGAAGTTTTGTAAACTTTTTATTAAATCCCGGCTCATTTTCAAACACATCAACTCCTGCATAATATAATTTATTGTTCTTTAAAACTGTAATTAAAGACTTTTCATCCACTGTTCCGCCGCGTGAACAATTTATTAAAACTGAATTTTGACTAAACAGCTTCATATTTTTCTTGTTGAGAATATGTTTTGTTGATTTATCAAGCGGTGTATGAATTGTAACTATATCTGAATATGATATCAATTTATTTAGGGAAACAAATTTCACAAAAGGATATTTCTTCTTTACAATAGCATTAATATCATTTCCAAGTACGTTCATTCCAAATGCTTTTGCGAGCTTTGCAACTTTTGAGCCAATCCTTCCAACACCAATGATACCAATGGTTTTACCGTTTAGCTCATAATTAATAAATTTACTATAATCATAGATTCCATGTTTCATATCACGATCAGCATTGATTATATTTTTAAATATAGCCAAAATAACAGCAAAGGTAAATTCCGAAGCGGAAATACTATTGGCTCCGGCTACATTCATTGCATCAATTCCAGAGTTTTGACAGAAATCAATATCAATATTATCAAAACCGGATGATACAGTACAAATAAGATTAATATCAGTATCAGTAGAAATTTTTTTGATTATTCTCTTATCAATAATTCTAACTGATCGGATAACTAATGCAGAATTTTTTACTTTTGTGTTTTTTGAAATAGTCTGTATTTTACTGATGAGCTTTTTATTATCCAGACCTTTCAGGTCAATTACATTGAAGTATTTTTTAAGTAAACCTATACCTTTTGGATGAAGGTCATCTGCCAGATAAATATTTACATTTTTAGCCAATTTATCTTATGATTTGATATTTTTGAATTCCTTTACAAGCAGCTCATTTAGTTCTTTAAAATCATTTATTTCCAGATCACCCATGTGCGAGAACCTAGCAATCTTATCTTTCATTTCAGCCTGCCCATTAGCTATATGAACACCATAACTATCTTTCATTGACTTTATAAGTTTACCTGTTGGAATATTACCAGGCAATGTAATTGCTGTTAAGGAATCGCTGGGATTTGATGAGAATATCCCAAAGCCATTGCTTATTGAAGAATTTCTGAAATATTCTGCTATTTCATGTGTTCGGCTCCATTTATTTTCAAGTCCTTCGTTCAATATAATATCACATGCTTTATCAACGCCATATAACAAACCCACAGCAGGTGTCCACATTGTTAATCCATCTTCAACAAAAGATTTTAGCTCTTTCCTAAGATCAAAAAAATATCGGGGCATTGGGTTATCCATCATTTTAGCTTTGGCTTTTTCGCTGTATGCAATAATAGCAATACCTGGCTGCGTCATTAATCCTTTTTGCGAAGCGGAAACTGCCACATCAATATTCCAGTCATCCATTTTAAATTCAATAGCGCCAACAGATGTTACTGCATCAACTATAACCAGGACATCTGATTTACTTTTAATATAAGCTGTTAATACTTGAATATCAGATAAAGTAGCAGTAGAAGTTTCGGTATGTGTTAAAAATACGGTAGAAATGGTTGAAAAGTTCACAGTTTCAAGGTCAGCTATGTTTGCACTTTTACCGTATTCTATATATAATTCTACAGCATTCAGATTGTAAGCATTACAAATAGCGCCCCATCTTGCTCCAAACCTGCCCTGGTTGATGAAAAGAACATTTTCACCGGGATTGCAGAAATTCAATACGGCAGATTCCAATGCGCCTGTTCCTGAAGTAGTTAGTATATTTAGATTTTGGGAAGTTTGGAATATATGCTTTAGTTTAGCATTTAATTCCCTATGGAAAGCTCTGAAATCCTGGCTTCTGTGATATGTATCGAAAGAAATTGTGGCTTTTAAAACATCGGGATGGACCTGAGTGGGTCCCGGGGTGAATATCTTCTTAGTGAGCAAAGATATCTCCGGTTTATTGGTTTATGAAATCAGACTTTCTGTAATAAGCTTTACAACTGTATCTTTACCTTCGGCAGTAATGGCAGAAAACGGTATATAATCTTTACATAGCTCGTCATTGCTAACAATTTTACTTGTTCTGTAGATCTGCCTTTCCATTTTATTAGTGGAGATCTTATCTGCTTTTGTAAGGACAATTGCGTAATTAATTTCGTAGTATTCAAGCCAGTTTACCATAAGCTGGTCAAGGTAAGTAGGGTCATGCCTTGAATCCATAAGTTCAAATACAAGCTTAATATTTTTTCTTGTACTTATATATTCTTCAACAAGCTTTCTCCAGCCTGTTTTTATCTGTTCAGGTACTTTTGCATATCCATAACCCGGAAGGTCAACAAAATAAAATTCTTCGTTGATAAGGTAATAGTTCAACAGCCTTGTTCTGCCCGGAACCGAACTGGTTTTAGCAAGTTTTGCTTTGCTGCAAATCTTATTAATTAAGGAAGATTTTCCTACATTAGAACGTCCAATAAATACAATTTCCGGTAGATGAGCAGTTGGAAGTTGGTTTATATCTGATACACTATTTACGAATTCAGATGTTGTTATTTTCATTAATCTGATAAGTTTTGCTTACCTTTTATTGTATTAATTACTCAGCAGCCTCTTTTTTCGTCCTGCTCTTAGGTGTCTTTTTTGTTTCAGCAGTAGATTCCGCTTTTTTAGATTTAGCGGCTTTTGTATTAGCTTTAGGTTTTTCTTTTGTATCTTTTTCGGTAGAATCTGGTTTATTTGCAGCCTGCTCCGTGTTATAATCAACAAGCTCTATCAAAGCTGTTTCAGCGCCATCTCCAAGGCGTCTGCCCATTTTAAGTACACGGGTATAACCGCCATTCCTGTTAATAAGCTTAGGGGCAATTTCATCAAATAAAGTAGTAATAGCGCCTTTATCCTGAAGAAATTTGTTTACTTCTCTTCTTAGATGAACACCAATTTCAGGCTTGACATCTTTAGTCTGGTAAGCTTTTCTCGATTTAGTAATAATAGGCTCAATATACAACCTCAACTCCTTAGCTTTGGCTAATGTAGTTTTGATCTTTTTATTTTTTATCAAAGAAACTGAAAGATTTGAAAGCAATGCTTTTCTATGCGATGCAGTTCTTTTTAATTTTCTGCCTTTTCTTCTGTGTATCATATCAGTTCAATCCAGCTTTTAATTTTAATTTTCTTCTTTTATGTATTTATCAACATCCATACCAAAGGAAAGACCGTTTTCCACAAGAATTTCACCAAGCTCAGCAAGTGACTTTCTTCCGAAATTCCTGAACTGAAGCATTTCAACTTCCTGGTGTCTTACAAGATCGCCAAGAGTTTTAATATTCGCAGAGCGCAGGCAATTCTGTGCGCGGACCGAAAGCTTTAATTCATCAACATTTGTAAGAAGCATTTTCCTGATTCTTGCAAATTCCGTTTCTTCATCCTTAACAGGCTCTTTCTTTTCTTCGGTAACCTTACCGTAGTTTTCAAACATCGCAACATGTTCATTTAAAAGAGATGCTGCCTGTGTTAATGCATCAACAGGTATAATTGTTCCGTCTGTAGTAATTTCCAATACAAGCTTTTCATAATCAGTTTTCTGTCCTACCCTTGTATTTAATACATCGTATTTTACATTCTTTATTGGAGTGAAGATAGAATCTATCGGAAGCATTAAGAGGTCCTGTTCGGGATCCTTGTTCTCTTCAGAAGGAACGTACCCGATACCTGAACCGATTTTTAATGTAATGCTCACATCTGCATTTTTATTTAAAGTTGCAATATGATGATTAGGATTAAGTATTTCAAAATCCTCAGTTGCTTCCTGAATATGCCTTGCGATAAAATCAATGGGACCTTTAAGCCTTAATTCAACTTTATGGGCTCCTTTAATGTTCTGTTTGAACCTGACTTCTTTTAAGTTAAGCACAATTTCAGAAACATCTTCAACAACATCTTTAATTGTTGTGAATTCATGCGGGACATTATTTATCTTAATGCCAGTAATAGCAGTACCCGGAAGCGAGGAAATAAGCACTCTTCTTAAAGCATTACCAAGAGTAATACCATAGCCTTTATCAAGCGGCTGTATTACAAAGCGACCGAAATAGCGGGTATTTGTATCTTTCTCTAATTCTAATTTTTCAGGAAACTGAATATATTGATTTGTCATGTTTATTTCTATTTTGAATATAATTCAACTATTAATTGTTCGTTGGCGGTAAACGGAATATCAATTCTTTCCGGAATAGCCAGCAATGTACCTTTTAATGCAGATTTATCGACTGATATCCACCCGGGAAGCATATCATCTTTAACACGTTTCATAGATTCATGAAATGTCTTAACCTGTTTGCTTTTATCCTTAACCTGTATGGAATCTCCCGCTCTTAAAAGATAAGAGGGAATATTTACGGTTTGACCGTTAATTTTAAAATGTTTATGCAGAATGAGCTGTCTAGCAGATTTTCTTGAAGGCGCCAAACCTGAACGGTAAACTATATTATCAAGTCTTCTTTCAAGAAGCTTTACAAGATTTTCGCCTGTTCTACCCTTCTGTTTGGAAGCAAGCTCAAAGTAATTCCTGAACTGAGTTTCAAGAACACCATACGTCCTTTTAACCTTCTGCTTCTCTCTCAGCTGAATAGAATAATCGGAGACTTTAGACCTTCTCGATAATCCATGCTGACCCGGCGCATAATTCTTTCTTTCCAGCGGACATTTTTCAGTAAAACATTTTGTTCCTTTAAGAAACAATTTTGTTTTTTCTCTCCTGCAAAGTTTGCAACTTGGTCCTGTGTATCTTGCCATTTATAGATATATTAATTTTATTCTTTTTAATCTTTTCTTCTTTTATGCGCTTCTTCTTTTATAGGCTTCTTATTTTATACTCTTCTTTTTTTAGGCGGTCTGCAGCCATTATGCGGAATTGGTGTAATATCCTTAATACTAAGAATCTCAAGTCCAGATGTTTGTAATGACCTGATAGCCGCTTCGCGTCCTGAACCAGGTCCCTTAACAAATACATCTACTTTCCTTAAACCTGAATCAAGAGCAGTTTTAGCAGCACTTTCTGCTGCGACCTGTGCAGCAAATGGTGTATTCTTTTTTGAGCCTTTAAAACCCATTTTACCTGATGAAGCCCATGAAATTGTATTCCCTGAAACATCGGTTAAAGTAACAATAACATTATTGAATGTAGCTTTTACATGCGCCACACCTGTTGATTCAACGGTTGTTTTCTTTTTAATCTTTTTTACCTGCTGTGTCATTATATATTAATTAACTTTTCTAGCCTGTGTTACTTCTTAGTTGCGGCTTTTTTCTTTCCGGCAACTGTTTTACGCTTGCCTTTTCTTGTTCTTGCGTTAGTCTTTGTTCTCTGTCCTCTAACCGGCAAGCCTCTTCTATGCCTCTTGCCCCTGTTAGAACCAATATCCATAAGTCTCTTAATGTTAGCCTGTACTTCTGATTTAAGCGAACCTTCTACTTTAATTTCCGAGGTTATTATGTTACGTATTTGGTTAACTTCATCATCTGTAAGCTCGCTAACTTTTTTATCTTCGCTGATACCGGTTCTTGCTAGTATTTTCTCTGATGTAGTTCTGCCTATCCCATAGATGGACATTAAACCAATTACTACTCTTTTATTTTTTGGAAGATCTATTCCTGCTATTCTTGCCAATTGATATTACTCCTGATAGATTAATTATCCCTGTCTTTGTTTATGCTTAGGGTTTTTGCAAATAACTCTTATAACACCTTTTCTCTTAATGATCTTACAGTGTTCGCACATCTTCTTAACCGAACTTCTTACTTTCATTTTAGTTACCTCTTTATACTTTTATCTTTTATACTTTTATACTTTTATCTTTTAATCTATTTTAAAATACATATACTATTTATACCTGTATGTAATTCTTCCTCTTGTAAGGTCATAAGGCGAAAGTTCAACTGAAACCTTATCGCCCTGGAGTATCTTAATAAAATTCATTCTCATTTTACCTGATATATGAGCCATTATCTCATGCCCGTTTTCAAGTTTTACTTTAAAAGCTGCATTTGGCAGAGTGTCTGTAATAATACCATCCACCTTTATATTTCCCTGCTTAGACATTAAATAACTTTAATTCTCCTTAGTTAAAATTTCGGGCTGTCCTTTGGTTATTAAAACTGAATGCTCAAAATGCGCGCTTGGCTGTCTATCTGCTGTTATATATGTCCATTTGTCTTTCAGCACTTTAACCTTATATGTTCCGTAATTAACCATAGGTTCAATTGCAACAGTCATACCTTCTTTAAACTTTATTCTGTAACCGTTATGATAATAATTAGGAATTGGCGGTTCTTCGTGAAGCTGTTTCCCTATACCGTGTCCAACAAGATCTCTTACAACTGAAAAACCTGCGGCTTCAACATGCTGCTGTATAGCCAATGAAACATCATTGATAAAATTCCCGTCTTTTGCATTTTCTAAACCAAGGTAAAGACTCTCTTCAGTAATTTTCAGAAGTTTTTTCTTCGCCGGAGATACCTCTCCAATTGCGAAGGTTTTAGCCCCATCTCCGTAGTAACCATTCTTTTTAGCTCCAACATCAATGCTAACTATATCACCTTCAATTAGCATTCTGCTGCCCGGGATACCGTGAACTACTTCTTCATTTATTGAAATACAGGAACTGGCAGGAAAAATATTTTTATGTACTTTATATCCCTTAAATGCCGGTACTGCATCTTTAGATAAAATAAAATCTTCAATTAACTTATCAATTTCAAAAGTTGTTATTCCCGGTTTCAGGAATTTTTCTATAAATGAAAGAACACCTGCAACAATTGAACTGCTTTCCCTGATCGCATCTATTTCACCAGCGGTTTTAACCAACTGAAATTCTATCCTCTTCTGCCCTTAATTTTTCCGCTCTTCATGAAACCATCATAATGCCTCATAACCAGATGAGATTCAACTTGCTGAAGTGTATCAAGCGCAACACCAACAACAATTAGTAAGCTGGTACCGCCAAAGAACTGGGCTAAGCCCTCTGTAACACCTGCCTGAGCAATGAAAGCGGGTAGAATTGCAATGAATGCAAGAAAAATTGAGCCTGGCAGTGTAATTTTAGTTAAAATATTATCTATAAAATCGGATGTAGCCTTACCCGGTCTAACCCCTGGGACAAACCCCCCTTGCTTTTTCATATTATCAGATACATCTTTTGGGTTGAAAGCTATAGCTGTATAAAAATATGTGAAGAACACTATCAATGTACCATAAATAAATGCATATACTAAACTTGTATGATCAAAATATTTTGAAAGATCCTGCATAAACTGGCTGTCCGGGAAAAATGTCAATATTGTATTTGGTACAAACATAATTGACTGAGCAAATATAATAGGCATAACACCTGCCTGGTTCACTCTAAGCGGTATGTATTGAGTAACACCACCATAAATTTTTCTTCCAACAACCCGTTTAGCATATTGAACAGGTATTCGCCTCATTGCCTGTGTAACCATAACAACTCCGGCAACTATCAAAACCAGCCCAGCAATAATTATCATTTCTACAATAATGCTTCTGGCGCCTGATGCAACAACCTGATATTCATCTAAGAATGCATAAGGTAATCTATCAATAATACCTATAAAAATTACAAGCGAAATACCATTACCAATTCCCCGTTCGGTTATCTGTTCACCAAGCCACATCATAAATATCGTACCTGCTGTCATAAGAATAATACAGGAGATAGCAAAAAGAACAGGTGAAACATCAGGTGATACTATACTTACACCTGCTACATTTCTGCTTTTAAGCTGGACACTAACGCCCCATGCCTGCATAAGCGCAACAGGTACAGTGCCATATCTTGTAATCTGGGTAATTTTCTTTCTTCCTGTTTCTCCTTCTTTCTGAAGCTTCTGGAAATAAGGAACAACAGCGCCTAATAACTGAATAATAATTGATGCGCTGATATATGGCATTATTCCTAATGCGAATAAAGCGGCATTTTTAAACGCACCGCCTACAAAAAGGTCATATAATCCGAAAAGTGTATTATCAGACTGGTTTTTAGTAGCCTCAGCAAGTAACCCTGTATCAATACCCGGAAGAGTTATGTGAGCGCCTATTCTAACAACAATAAGGAGTAATACTGTAAATACTATCCTTTGTCTTAATTCCTGAATCTTGAAAATATTTCTAAAGCTTTCTACCAAACTGCTCATAAAGTGGTTGCCTTGCCCCCGCTTTTTTCAATCTTATCCAGCGCAGTTTTACTAAACTTATGAGCGCTTATTTCAAGTTTCTGTTTAAAATCACCTTCACCTAATATCTTCAATGGCATCTTACCGTTGGAAATAATACCCAGTTTGTATAATATTTCAGGGTTTAAATTCTGGTCGCTTAGCTTGCCTTTATCATAAAAGCTTTGAAGTTTGCCAAGATTTAAAACTTGAAATTCTATTCTACCCGGATTAGTAAACCCGAATTTAGGGAGTCTTCTTTGAATAGGCATCTGACCGCCTTCAAACCAGGCTCTTACTCCGCTGCCTGAGCGGGACCCTTGTCCATTCATACCCCTGGTAGATGTTTTTCCGTGACCGGAACCAACACCTCTTCCTATTCTTTTTCTCTTTTTCCTTGAACCTTCTGCGTATTTTAGATTACTTAAAACGTCCATTATCTTTTCCTAAAGTCTTACAATAAAGAACCCTCGTATTTCTACGAGGGGTCTAAGTTAATATTAAAATATTTGTTTACTTAGCGAAGTTATATGATGCAGAAATAACTCCGAATAAGTCTGTGTTCTGACCTGATACAAAATTTGGTCCTTGTTTCAACCATGTTTCAGAAACAGTAGCATCTATGCTAAATCTTCCAAAATGGAAACCAGCGCCAAGATTGATTGTTGAGGCATCGGTATTAGCAAATAAACCACTTTCTGTAACTGTTGCATTGTTTCTTTCTATATTTACAGAATTAATTGACTTGTTAAAACCTAACCTAGCTGTTATCCAGTCAGTTATTCTGGTTTCAAGAGCCATATTAAATGCAGGAGCAATGAAATTAGTAGTTTTTTCTGCAACATATCCCGAATCAGACTTGAAAGTGTTATATGAAGCAGTAACACCACCAGCGAGCTGGATATCATCCATTATTGGCCAATTTAAACCAACACCGCCGTTGATTCTCATCCAGCTGTAGTTTAAGCCTGTTACGCTAACAGATGTAGTTCCTGAAGTAGCTGTACCTTTTGGCTGAAAACTATAAGTATAGAAACCTAAAATTGGAACTAAAGCAACTTTGCTGCCTTTTGTTGGATAAAGCCATGCTCTGAAATTAGCGCCTAGCTCCATACCACCACTGTTATCAATTGTTGCAGTAAATCCAGTTGCTGTAGCTTCGTTTTTAAATCCATTCATTCTGAAATAGAATGCACCTTCAACCCAACCTTTCTTAATCATATAGATAAAACCAAGGTTAGCACCTATTGAGGAAGAAGAGTTTTTAACTGTAGCTGCATTGTTTGTATCTGTAGATTCAGATTTGCCCATTGATACATACGGAGCAAGCCCGATACTGAAATTCTTACTAACAGATGTTCCTATTAATCCCATAAATGGGACAATTGGAGAATTATCAGGTCTTAATGTATCTAAATTGAATAAGCCCCAATTATCCTGTCTTCTGTTAATAATCATACCAATGTTCCATTTCTTTCCAACTCCAAAAGTAACACCGGCATTGCCATCAAAGTCGCTGCCTTCACCAAATTGATTTAAATCTGAAAAAGCGTAATTCCTGTAGTTATTGTTCCAAGCTGGATTGTTGAATATATCTGTTGAAGCATCCAGAATGAACGGTGAACTACCTAAAGCTGTGTATCTACCAGTTCCGCTTGGAATGGACTGTGAATAAGTACTCACACCCAAAACAAACAGTAACATAACTACTAGAAAATGTTTTAACATTATTTTTTCCTCCTATAATGTTTATTAATGTTGTTTAAAAATCACTCAATTTCTACTTTAATCACGATGACGTCTTTCGTGATTATTTCGGTACTGAATGAATAATTTTAATTAGTTACTTCTACTAAATGCTTAACTTTATTTATCATACCCCTAATTTGCGGAGTATCATTATGTTCTCTTACTTTTGATATCTTACCCAAGCCTAAAGATTCGATAACAAGCTTTTGCTTCCATGACCTGTCTATTGTACTAGCTATTTGTTTTACTTTTATCTTTGCCATTTCAGTTGCGTGCTTTAAAAAATTAATTCATAAAAATTGTCTGAAGATCGGTACCTCTTCTTGCAGCTAGCGCTTTTGCATCATATAAATTCCTGAGAGCGTTCATTGTTGCTTTAACCAGGTTATGTGGATTTGAAGAACCTAAAGACTTGGTTAAAACGTCCTGTATGCCTGCCGCTTCAAGAACTGCCCTGACGCCGCCGCCGGCAATAAGTCCGGTACCTGGTGTAGCAGGTTTTAACATTACTTTACCTGCTCCATATTTACCTATAACTGCATGAGGCAAAGTACCTTTTCTTAAAGGAACAAACACAATATTTTTCCTTGCATCATCTGATCCTTTTGCAATAGCTGATGAAACTTCGTTAGCTTTGCCCAGCCCAATTCCAACATGCCCGTTGCCATCACCGGCTACAATAACTGAGGTAAAACTGAATCTTCTACCGCCTTTAACAACTTTAGCTACTCTGCCAATATAGACAAGTTTATCTTTTAACTGTAATTCGCCTGCTTTTACTTTTTTTGCCATTAAACTATATTTTCTAAACGCTTCTAATTACAAATATATATAAAAAAATTATGAAAATCCACAATATGCTACTTTTTTAAAGAATTCAGTTCTCAGGGGAGGATTCGAACCTCCACAAACGGCTTCAAAGGCCGGTGTCCTGCCATTAGACGACCCGAGAATTTAAATAACTAATTCAAGTGGAGTTTGGCCGCTAATTGCAAAGGAGCTAGAACTTCAGTCCAGCTTTCCTGGCAGCATCTGCAATAGCTTTAACTCTACCGTGATAAAGGTAGCCATTTCTATCGAAAACGACTTTTGAGATACTTTTATCTGCAGCTTTTTCTGCTATCTTTTTACCAATAAGCCTGCTTTTATCTGTCTTTGATATTTTCCCAGCCTCGCCTTTTACATCCTTGGCAATTGATGAAACTGAGCAAATTGTTTTTCCGTTGGTATCATCAATTAATTGAGCGTAAACATTAGTAAGGCTTCTGAATACAACAAACCTTGGTACCGCAGGCGTACCTATAATTCTTTTCCTTATCCTGTACTTTATTTTCTTACGTGACTCTAATTTTATTTTAGTCGGCATTATTAATAAAAATTAAATTTTCTATACTTGTTTAAAATTAAGTAAATTATCCTAAGCTGCTTCACAAAGATTATTTTGCTGCTGCTTTTCCTGCTTTTCTTCTTATAAATTCACCTTCATACTTGATCCCTTTGCCTTTATATGGCTCAGGTTTCTTTAAAGATCTTATCTTTGCTGCTACTAGTCCAACAAGCTGTTTATCAATTCCCGATATTTCGATAGTAGTATCTTTCAGCGTCTCAATCTTGATTCCCTCAGGTGAAGAGAACATAATAGGATGCGAAAACCCAAGATTAAGAAATAACAGTCCCTGCTTAATTTCGGCACGATAACCAATACCAACAAGCTCAAGTTTTTTACTGAAACCTTCAGATACACCGCTTATCATATTTTTTACAAGAATAGCATACAAGCCATGAAGCGATTTTTCCCTTTTCAGATCAGACCCGCGCATAAACTGAATTTCATCTTCTTTGATCTCTGATTTAATAATTGGGTTAACATACAGCTTTAAAGAACCCTTGGGTCCAGTAACAGTAATGTTATCGCCTGATTTTTCTACTTTAACGCCCTTTAATATTTTAACCGGTTTTTTACCTATTCTTGACATTTATTTCTGATGTTTAAAATCTTAAACTTAATATTAAAAAATTACCAGATACTGCACAGCACTTCACCGCCAACACCAAGCTTTTTTGCTTCTTTATCAGTCATTAATCCTTTTGATGTTGAAACAATGGCAACACCCAGTCCATTAAGTACCTTTGGTATGCCGGTACTTTCAACATATTTACGGATACCCGGACGGCTGACTCTCTGGAGTCCGATAATTACGCCATCACTGTTAACATATTTTAATTTGATAACAATGTTCCCCTGTTTGTTTTTTGTTTCAACAACATTAAACTCGCCAATAAAACCATTCCTGTTCAGTATCTCGGTGATCTTAATCTTCAATTTTGAAGCAGGGATCTCGACTGATTTCTTTTTGGCTTTCTGGGCATTCCTTATTCTTGTTAAATAATCTGATATTGGATCTGTGTACATTATATACTTTAAATTTACTTTTTAATTGTTACAAATTTAATCATTACAAAAATAATATATTACCAGCTTGCTTTTTTTACGCCGGGAATCATTCCTTCAAGAGCCATTTTCCTGAAAGTTAACCTTGATAAGCCAAATTTTCTGTAATACCCTCTTGCCCTGCCTGTAATAGCGCACCTGTTATGAAGCCTTACCGGGTTGCTGTTACGCGGAAGCGCTGATAGAGCATCGTAGTCACCTTTTGCTTTAAGTTCTTTTCTCTTTTCAGCAAACTTAGCTACTAATTTTTTTCTTTTATTTTCTCTGGCTATCTGCGATGTTTTTGCCAATATTTACTCCTGTAAATTAGTTATTCGTGTTTTAACTTTGTGATACTTCCTAAAGATTTTCAACCTTTTTTACAAATGGCATTCCGAAAGCCCTTAATAGCTCTCTTGCTTCATCATCTGAATTTGCAGATGTTACAAACGTAATATCCATACCGAAGTGCCTGGCTACATTATCTACATTAACCTCTGGGAATATAACATGCTCTTTTACACCCAGTGTATAATTGCCGTTACCGTCAAATGATTTATCGGGCACTCCCCTGAAATCTCTGATACGTGGAATTGCTATATTTATAAGTTTATCAAGGAACTCATACATCTTAGCTTTCCTTAACGTAACTTTGCAGCCTATCTTCATTCCTTCTCTGAGCTTGAAGTTAGAAACTGATTTTTTAGCTTTAGCTACAACCGGTTTTTGTCCAACAATATTTTCAAGTTCCTTCACAATAACATCTACTATCTTAGGATCCTGCGTAGCAGCGCCGACACCTACGTTAATAGATATTTTTTCAAGCTTTGGCACCTGGAACTGGTTTTTGTAACCGAATTGCTTTGACAATGATTTAACAATATCGCTCCTGTAATGATCGTGCAGTCTGACTGGTATCTTTTCTTCAACAAAAACTTCCTTTTCTTCGGATTTCTTTGATGATTTTTTCCCTTTAGTATCTTCCTGCTTATCTGTTTTTACCTGTTTATCTGTTTTAGCCAGCTTATCTGTTTTTACCTGTTTATCAGTTTTGGGCAGCTTTTCTGTTTTCGCCTGCTTTTCTGTTCCCGGAGCTTTCTTTTCTTTTTTCTCGTTAGCCATCTATATGAATATAATTATACTTTTTAACTTAAAATAATTTCGCCGCTTTTTTTGCCGTATCTCATTCTTTTGGTTTTGCCATCTGCTTCTTCAATTACTTTCACACCAAGTCTTGTAGGCTCGCCTGCTTTTGGATCAATCAGCATTACATTAGATACATGTATAGGCGCTTCTCTTTGTGAAATTCCGCCCTGGGGGTTTTTCTGGTTGGGTTTTGTATGGCGCTTTATAATATTAACGCCTTCTATAATAACCCTGTCGGTTGAACGGTAGATTTTAAGGATCTTTCCATCTTTGCCTTTGCTGTTGCCTGAAACTACTTTTACTTTATCGTTCTTTTTTAATTTTGTCATTTTATAATACCTCCGGAGCTAATGATATGATCTTCATAAACTGCTTTTCCCTAAGCTCTCTTGCAACAGGTCCAAATATGCGTGTACCGCGTGGTTCGTTTTCAGCATTAATTAAAACGGCAGCATTTTCATCAAACCTAATGTAGGAACCATCTTTTCTTCTTGTTTCTTTTTTTGTTCTAACAATAACAGCTTTAGATACTTCGCCTTTTTTAACGTTACCTCCCGGGATAGCTGATTTAACTGAAACAACAATCAAATCACCAACACCGGCATATCTTCTGCCTGAACCGCCAAGAACCCTGATGCATCTTACTTTCTTTGCACCGGAATTATCAGCAACAACTAAATTTGTTTCTTCCTGAACCATTTTATAATCCTATATATAAATTATTTTACTTTTTCAATCACTTCTACAAGTCTCCATCGTTTCCTGGCGCTAAGCGGCCTAGTTTCCATGATCTTGACTATATCACCAATGTTAGCAACGTTATTCTGGTCATGAGCCATAAACTTTGTCGTCTTCTTGAAATATTTTTTGTAAATAGGATGTATTATCCTTCTTTCAATGGCAACAATTATGCTTTTGTCCATCTTATTGCTTACAACCTTGCCAATACGGGTCTTCCGTCTTCCTCTTTTAACCGAAGAATCGATAAGAGCTTCCCCGTTTACAGCAGGAACTGCTGCAACTGGATCTGAAGCAATATCCGGTGTATTATTAACTTGTTCTAAATTTTCGCTCATTAGTTAATTATTTATCCTTTTTATCTGATAATTCTCTTTCTTTAAGAACTGTTTGAATCCTGGCAATAAGTTTTTTGGTATTCTGTATGCCTTTAAAGTTCTCAAGCTGCCCTATTGATTTTTGGAACCTAAGATTCTCTAGACCCTCATTTTCTTCTTTAAGACTGTTTTTCAGATCCTCGGTTGCTATTGTTTTTATTTCGTAGTATTTCATTCTAAATATATATAGTTATTGCCTGATGAAAAAATGTATAAAACTTTTTAAAATTATCACAGCTAATCTATTTATATCTTATTCAGAGTAATCGTGCCTAATTACAAATTTTGTTTTAATAGGAAGCTTATGAGAAGCAAGCCTGATAGCTTCTTCGGCAACTTTTTTAGTAACACCGCCAACTTCAAACATAATTGTTCCGGGCTTTACAACAGCTACCCAATATTCAGGAGCGCCTTTACCCTTACCCATCCTTGTTTCAGCCGGCTTCTTGGTGTATGGCTTATCAGGGAATATCCTTATCCATACTTTTCCGTCACGTTTCATTTCTCTGGTAATAGCAACCCTGGCTGCTTCTATCTGCCTCTGGGTTATCCATGCCGGTTCCATAGCCTTTATACCAAAATTACCGAATGATATTGTAAAACCGCGCGTTGCCTTGCCGGCTCTTCTGCCTCTGTGCGCTTTTCTGAACTTTACTCTTTTTGGCATTAAAGCCATAAAAACACTCTCCTAAACAAGAAAAATTCTAAAATATCAGCTTCTTTATTATTTTCTGACCAGCTTATCGCCAATACAAATCCAAACTTTTACACCGATCTTGCCATAAATGGTGTTTGCAGGAAGACTTGCATAATCGATGTTTGCTCTAATTGTCTGTAAAGGAATTCTTCCTTCTTTAAACTGTTCTGCCCTTGCAATTTCCGCACCATTCAACCTGCCGCCAACATAAATCTTAATTCCTTCTGCGCCCATCCTCATACTTGAAGCAATTGCCGTTTTGATAGCCCTTCTGTAAGAAACCCTGTTCGCTATCTGGTTTGCAATATTATCCGCAACTAATTTAGCGTCAAGCTCGGGCTTTTTAATTTCTGTAACTAAGACTTTAATATCTTTATTGGTAACTTTTTTTAATTCACCTTCAAGATGAGTAATTTCCTTACCGCTTTTTCCGATAACATAACCGGGTCTTGATGTATGTATTGTAAGTGTAATTTTTTTTGGAGTTCTTTCAACTTCAATTTTGGATATGCCGGCATTATCAAATCTTTTTCTGATATAGTTGCGGATCATATTATCTTCCATCAGCTTTGTAGCAAAGCTTTTGTCGTCATACCAGCTTGAATCCCAGCCATTAATGACTCCCAGCCTAAAACCTATCGGATGTGTCTTTTGTCCCAATTGAATCTCCCTTTAAATATAAAAATAATTATTTATTGTTTTATTGCTTGCTGTTATAGACTGTTAAACTTTATCTTTTTCAGCTACTACAATTGTTAAATGATTAGAGCGTTTCCTTATCTTGTATGCTCTGCCCTGAGGAGCCGGAAGCATTCTCTTTAAAACAGGTCCGCCGTTAACATAAACAGTTTTAACTATAATATCCTTTTCTTCAACTCTGCCTGAATCAAGTTTATTTGATAAATTTGAAACTGCCGATCTTAAGGTCATTTCAACAACCTTAGAGCCATGCTTTGGCGAAAAATGAAGAATGTTCAATGCTTCACTTACTGCCTTACCCCTTATGAGATCGACAACAAGCCTCATTTTCCTTGGTGAACTCTGTATATATCTTTTAATTGCTCTTGCTTCCATTATACTTTAATATTAACTCTGACTTTTAAATAATATCTTTAATAAAATGTTTTTATTCGTTAAACTATTACTGCTAAACTACTTTTTGTTAAACTACTTTTTGTTAAACTACTTTTAGTCTTTCCTGTTACCTGAATGTGTCCTGAATATCCTGGTTGGCGAAAACTCGCCAAGCTTATGTCCCACCATATTTTCCGAAACGAAAACAGGGACAAATTTATTGCCATTATGGACTGCGAATGTGTGTCCCACAAAATCCGGAGTAATAGTTGTTGACCTTGACCAGGTCTTTAAAACTTTCTTTTGATTAGCTTTATTCAAATCCTCAACTTTTTTAAGAAGCTTTGGATCTATAAACGGTCCTTTTTTTAGTGATCTTGGCATACTATAATTTTCTTTTTTCTTTGAAAGTAAAATGTTAATGCTTAACGTTTATGTTTGACGTTTCACATTTGACGTTTCTACTTTCTTTTCTTAACAATGAATTTATTTGAAAGATTCTTCTTCTTCCTGGTTTTATATCCCTTTGCAGGCAAGCCCCATGGACTAACAGGATGACCGCCTCCGGAGGTTTTACCTTCACCGCCGCCCATAGGATGGTCAACCGGGTTCATAGCAACGCCTCTTACTTTTGGTCTTCTGCCAAGCCATCTTGATCTTCCGGCTTTGCCTAAAGAAATATTTTCATGTTCAAGATTGCTTACAACTCCAATTGTTGCCTTACATACATTTAATATCATTCTTACTTCACCTGAAGGAAGCTTGATCTGAGTATATTTTTCATCCTTAGCAACAACAAGGCATGAGCTTCCTGCACTCCTTGCAAGCTGTCCGCCCTTACCGGGCTTTAATTCGAGGTTATGTATGAACGTTCCAAGTGGTATGTTTGCAAGAGGTAATGTGTTTCCAACCGTGATATCTGCATCAACGCCTGAGAGAATTGATGTCCCGACCTTCAGATTATCGGGAGCTATAATATAAGTAATATCGCCATCTGGATACTTTACTAATGCAATCCTTGCAGAACGGTTAGGATCGTATTCAATAGCTTCTACTTTTCCTTCAATACCTGTCTTATCTCTTTTGAAATCGATAATACGGTACATTCTTTTATGTCCGCCGCCTCTGTGCCTTGAAGTAATTCTACCGGTGTTATTTCTGCCGCCTGATTTTTTTAAAGGTTTTAATAATGATTTTTCAGGTGTAGATTTAGTGATCTCTTCAAAAGAAGAAATTGTGTAGAACCTTGTTGCCGGTGTATTTGGTTTTAACTTTTTTAATGCCATTACAATATAATCCTGATCAGATTGTGGTCTATTTTATTAAAATTACTATAAATTGTAAAAAACGATTGAATTTTTATTGGTATAGAAAGCAAATATAGCAGTTTTTTTAGTTAATGTCAATGTAAGGAAAATGTGTAAACCCCCCACCTAAGATATTATATTAGGTAGGATAGGGATTTTAAGTTGACTTGTGTTACTCCATAAAAGTTGAAATTTATCGTTTTTGCGTAAAAAATGAGATATTTGACAGGAAAAGTGGATAAATCAGCAAAATTTAGGACTTTTAACACTTCACTATATAAACATTAAGAGTAACTGTAACACCCTTGCTATTATAATTATTTTCCATGTTTTTAGTTTATTTAACCAGAATCATCTTTTTGGTGTCATTTTTTCAATCATCTATTATTGTATACAGAATTATATTCCTGAGCCAAGCACATTTCCATAAAAGAACTGTGATTTTGTGCTTGCACAGTACTCTTCATTATTGATCAGGTTCATTACTTTTGGATCCGTCGCATTATATAATATCCGACTTTTCATCCGTTTACAGCATTACTTCTTCTCAAACAGAAACTTCCCTGCATCATTTACATTTATTTCCACTTTATCACCGGGCAGGATTTCACCCGAAAGAATTTTTTCGGATAGCTGATTAGTAATATGATTCTGTATTGTCCTTTTAAGCGGTCTTGCCCCAAATGTAATGTCATACCCAATCTTTGCAAGCCAGTCTTTTGCATCATTTGTTACAGTAAGAGAAATATCGTTATTCCTGAGAAGCATTTTAATGATACCCTCAAGCTGTATATCAACAATTTTCCTCAGCTCAACTTCCATTAATGGCTTAAACATAACAACTTCATCAATCCTGTTTAAAATCTCAGGTTTGATCTTTTGCCTTAATAGCTCAAAGAGTTTTTCCCTAAGATTACCGAGAATTTCTTCCCTGTTAGTTTCATTAATATTCATAAGCTCATCCTGTATAAGGTGTGAACCTAAATTGGATGTCATAATGATAATTGTATTTTTAAAGTTAACAGTTCTGCCTTGCGAATCGGTTAAAGTACCTTCATCAAGCAATTGAAGTAAAATGTTGAATACATCTGGATGCGCTTTTTCAATTTCATCAAGTAAAACTACGCTGTATGGTTTTCTGCGAACAGCTTTGGTAAGCTGACCGCCTTCTTCGTAACCAACATAACCGGGCGGCGCACCAATCAGGCGGCTGACGGAAAATTTTTCCATATATTCGCTCATATCAATTCTTATCAGGTTATGATCGTCATCAAATAAAAATTCCGCCAACGCTTTAGCAAGTTCAGTTTTACCAACACCTGTTGTACCCAGAAAAATAAATGATCCAATCGGACGGTTCATATCCTGCAAGCCCGCCCTGCTCCTCCTTATAGCATTTGCAACCGCGCTAATGGCTTCATCCTGACCCACTACCCTGTTATGTAAATTTTCTTCTATGTGGAGAAGCTTATCGCGTTCACTTTCAAGCATCTTAGTTAAAGGGATTCCTGTCCACTTGGCAACTATTTCGGCAATGTCTTCGGCATCAACTTCTTCCTTAAGCATTTTACGTTCTTTCTGAAGATCTGCCAGCTTATCAGATCTCTGGTCGATACTCTTTTGCAGGTCGATCATTTTACCATACCTTATTTCGGCAACTTTGGCAAGGTCGCCTTCTCTTTCATAATTATCGGCTTCATTTTTAAGATTTTCAAGCTCTTCCTTCATTTTACGTATTCCGGAAATAAGATCTTTTTCTAAGACCCAATGAGCCTTAAGCTCGTCTCTTACGCTGCTTAATTCAGCAATTTCTTTTTCAATTATTTCAAGTCTTTTTGCTGTTGGATTATCTTTTTTTGCTTTTCCCATTAATATTTAGATTATCACTTATTAATATTTCAAAGATAAAAAATTGGGTAGTGTCCTAATTGAAATAACGGTTTTTGTTTGTTTTTGATGATACGAAGTATCAATCCTGCGGATTGATATGACTTGTAACTATTTGCATTGTTGCATACGGGTTTTTAGGATAGAATATTACTTAGAAACATTTTTAAAGCGTTGCCTTTTTTCTTAATCCAATCAAGCGCTTTTTGTAATATATTAGGGTCATCATGGAATTTTCCAATGCTTGTATTACAACTACCACAAATCCACCCTCTAACCGAGCCATCTGTATGGCTATGGTCTAAGCATACATCAGCTTTATGCCACCTCATAAATTTTCTATTACAAATCGGACAAGTAAAATCCTCACCTATCTTTGGCTTTGGATGATTTTTTTCATATTCCCTTGCCTCTTTAGAATTTATTTTAACTTTTTTCGCATAACAAACCTTGCAAACAGGTCTACGTAAAATTCTATTATTTTTACCAAATTGATTTTTGGAAAATTCTTCAATAGGTTTTTCAATATGACATTCTGTGCAAACTTTGGATTTTGGTTCAGATATATCAGGCATATTTGAAAAGATCTATTTTTTGGGTAACTGCTGACATTCTCTTTTCTGCAATCATACAATA
>JAYTUN010000034.1:0-35659 GCA_043744495.1 Ignavibacteria bacterium | reverse complement strand
TTTAACAGTTAAGAACCAGATTTTCTTTCACTTAATGACTACTTTTGTGTCGTGTACTAAGAGGAGCTGAGGGATAATGTAAAAAAAATGTATGAGGGTAAAACAAAATAAATAATAATATTTAATATTAATACAATTAAATAATTGGCATTTATATTATACCAAATTCTTTTGCTTTTTTTATAACAAATTCTGAATTTTTACAATTTTCTAGCATTTCATAATTGTTTTTTAATGGTTTTATAGAACCTAAACCCTTACTTTTAGTACCCCAAATAGCAATTAATAATGTAGGTATAAAATACATATCAAAACTACCATCCGAAAGGGGGTTAAAACCAATAATAACATCAGAAGTTTCTGGAGATTGAGTATACGTTTTAATATCTGATTTATAAACTCTATCTACACCTCCTCTTGTTCCACCGGTAAAACTAACAGATTTCCTAGAAGTTTTCACTTGCGCTCGTATAATTTCCTCACTACCTGTTGTTAATTTCCTAACAATTATAATGTCATAAGGTGATAAAGGTAAATCAACTAATGAAACATTTTGATAAATTTTCATTAATAAACCTGCAACAATATGTTCATGAGCAAAGCCATCTATTGAAGCTTGCCTTCCGGTATTTTCTAGTTCGCTCATATTATTTCTTTAACACAATAACCCAATCTGTAGTTATTCGTTGTTCTCTAGGCACTTTAATAAAATGTTTAATAATTTCAGAGCCAAAATAACTTTCAATAGTAAAACCAATATCTTGTGATATTGACATTAGATATTTCCAATTTTCAAATAAAATACCTCTAATTGTATTATTCCCAACTACAACAACATACCGCCCATTTTTTTTCAATACCCTATAAGTTTCTTTTAGATTTTGTTTCATATCACTCAAGTACTTATATGCAATATATGCGCGTCTAGGATCTATTTCAAAAATTTGAGCTAATTTCCTATCAGCATCCGATACCCCAATACTATATAAATCCTTATATTGTTTTATTTTTACAACTTCAGTTCCAATATGCATTTCTTTTAAAGGGCTTAAAGAACCTTTAACAAAATCTAGCCAGTATAATTCTAATTGATGAGTTCTAGGATAATCTACAGCATTCACATATGGTGGAGAAGTAATTGCTAAATCGAAATGTTTTTCATCATATTTAATATCTCTTGCGTCATTATTTTTTGGAAAATCAACTGCAATACCTTTGGGATAATAATCAACAAATTCAACCATTCGCATAGTATTTAACAAAAGTCTTTCTGCAAATTTTGTAAGAGCCATTGATGGATAAATATTTTTTTGTAATTTTTTTCTTACGACAGTTCTAGTACAGTTATCATCAGCATTTGAAACACTCCTTATAATTGATGAAAATGCTATTTTGCAAAAATCTTTAATCTTTTTATTCGCGTTAATATTATTTATTACTTTCTTGATATAGGCTAATTCAAGTAAAATATCGTTATTAAACCAATTGTCTCTATAAGGGAATTCTGGTAAATCTTCAATTTTTAACAGTGTAGGTTTATATTTAACAATATTATTTAATATTATCTCAACTACCTCTTCAAGTTCATCAATTGGTAAAGGTGTAGTTTTAACTTTTGAAAGAAATCGGGAAAAGGGATCAACATCTATACCTATTGAATTTCGTTTCGATAGCAATGCCTCAACATTTGTTGTACCACTACCCGCAAAAGGATCTAAAATTATATCATTTTGTTTAGAATATCGACTAATTAACCAACGTGGTAATTCAGGAAAAAATTTTGCTGGGTATTTATGAAATCCATGTGCGTATCTGCTTTGGTCATAACTTATGAATAAAAACCTTTGTCCATTTTCAATAGATAATCCAGATGGTATATTGCCATCTACTCTTATTAAGGTTTCATTGAATTCATTTGTAATTTCTTTAACATTAGAAAAATCCTCTAATTTTATAGTAGGTTCGCATATTAACTTACTAATTTTTTTCCGAGCTACTTTGTTTCTTATATCTTTGATTGAAATTGAATAATAACTCATTGGTATATTTAGATGTTTTACAAATTTAAAGAAAAAAAACTACATTTAAACGTTTATAATTATTCTACAAATGCTCAAAATACGCTAAGCTGCTTCCGACCCACGTTTTTTCTTTGTTAAAGTCAACACCCATCATCTTTCCTTTGCTTAAGCGAACAAGATTATTTACAAGGTACGGCTTACCTTTTTCATGCACAAACAATAATCTTAGCTCGGCTTTGGCAGGCTCATCAGGTGTTTCAATAACTGATGCATAATTTATCTTCTTCTGCATAATATAGTTTGTACGGTCGGTAATTCCGTCAAGAATTTCTTTTGTAACATCAAACACTACGCCAACTCCAGCGAAGCTGAAAAGCGGCTTAAGTACATAATTTTCAAGGTCTGAAGGATATGATTCAATATCACTTAAGAAATTTGTTTCAGGTACATATTTATTCTTTAAATATGGCAGTGAATATTTACTTATCCTGTAAAACCAGTTTGGATGCGGTACCCAGGTAACATTTAGCTCATCCTGAAAGCTGAAATTAAATTTAAGGTCTTTCCTTCTTTCAAGCTCATCAAATATTACTCTATTATAGATACGTTCTATCTTAGTTTTTTTGCCGTAGTTAATATAGAAAAGGTCTTTTCCTTCTTTTGTAATATCTGTTAAGCAAACCGGCTTAACGCCTATGTATGTATAACAGCATTCAAAATCTATTCTTGTCTTCTGATTTTCGGGTTCAATTTCAAGGAGTATCACATTTTCAGGATTTGAATCACCAATTACAACTCTTTTTAATATATCAAGATATTCATCAGGCTTGTGGATATTGAAAAGACCCCCATAGCGTTCATCAATAATAAAATGCTTGCGGAACATATAATTCTGCAAAAGCTCGTAGAAGAATAGTGATGAAAATCCCTGCAGTTCAATAAGCTTAGGGATAAGCTTTCCATCTTCATCTTTGCAGATAGCAAAATCAATTGCCATCATAGCCGGGTAGCAGGGGTCATTTGGCACTTCCATCCCTTTTGGAATGGCATTCATTGATATTTTTTGATATTCAGATCCGAGAAGGTATGATGTAATTACATCTACGGCATTCAATATCTCATTTTTGAATTCCTTACCAATAAATATTGGTGTTTCAGCAATTCTGAACCCTACAGGAAAATCATAGGTTGTATTAAGGTCATTCAGAAAAGCCTGATACTTTTCTTCAGTAAATTCTGAATTATATTTTTTTCTTATCTCAGGAACCATAAATGAAAATATAAAGTATTAAATCAATATCGCAAATTAAATAAAGATTCCTGCTTTCGCCCTGCTACTAAGAGTTTGTCTCAAAACAGGAAAGCAGAATATTCATGCTTCTATGAGGAACTGTGGACTATACATAAAACCTGACAGGTCTTAATAACCTATAGTTTTAATGTAAGGAAAAATTTAAGACCTGTCAGGTTTAAACTTGTAGAGCCAATCGGTATTAAAAAAAGTTTTTAGAGATGCCCTATATTAAAAACTTACCGCATGACATTACCTGCTCGTCATCAAGCCATATACTGCAATCTACGCTTACACAATCGATGTGTGTTGTTGACTGCCAATTGGCGCCTGTATGAGCTGAATAAGGATGACCAAATGCTATATGAACAGTAGGCAGTTTTTCATCCTGTAAAATATGACCAATTATTTTTTTGCAGGCTATGTTTGTACCAATAGCAAATTCACCTACGCGATTGCTGTTCTCATCGGTCATAGTATAAGCTGTAAACTCTTCGAGGAGTTCTTTGTTGGAGCATTCCATTTTTACAATTCGTGCATCTTTAATTTCGATCGATAGCGGTGTGTTCTTAAGGTCGCCGTATTTCTGGCAAAGATAGTCACCCACAACTCCATCAACAACAAAAACACCGTTCACATTGTAAGGAGAAGTAAAAATTTCACCGCCGGGCAGGTTTCCCCATTTTTCCACAGAAATAATCCCGCTAGTCTTTAGCCATTTTAGCGAAGCCTGAAATTCGCCAACCATATTTGTTCCTGCAGCAGATTTAACAGTAATAGTTTTTACTTTTCTGGCCTTTTCGATAAGTTTTTGGGAAAGCTCATCTACTTTTAAGAAATCAGCGCGCATACCTTCAAACATTATCTGTTTGTTGATATTGACCATGTGTCCGTGGCGTATTTTGTGCGCATCCACAACTTCGGTCATATCAATCCTTGAGCGAAGCTCTCCGGTATGGGCAATAGCACAGAATATGCTTACCTGTGATTTGGCAAGGTCATCAAGTATAGGCTGAGGCATGTTCTTTAATGGACGAGAAGTATAGTCTTCGATAATCATTAAGCTGTAACGGGCACCTGTTTTTTTTATTTCTGAAACAAGCGATGAAGCAATTTCAAGGGATTCATTATCAGTGATAACGGTAATTCTTTCTTCAGGTTTTAGTCTTAGGCAAACAACTATCGCGTTATTTGCACCGGGTGAAAGTTCTTTATCAAAATCAACTACAGTATGTGTCTGGTCCATTAAGTAATATGTATATTATTGTTTTATATTTTTCCGAATTTTAAATAATTTTTTCAAATGAAATATAATAAAATGAAAATTAAGTCAAACCAACATGAGTTTCCTCTATAATAAAATCAACAACTTTTTTCAATCCATCCTGGGTACCATCCCAAATCGCAAGCTGCCTATCGGCACCGGTGCCATTTTGCAGCATCTGAAGAATGTAATTCACCTCTTCCCAGCTGCCGAGGTCATCTACCACATCGCTGATAAAAGAAATAAGTTCCATTGCAAGTATCTTGAAATCAACCTCTTCCTGTTTGCCGAAATCAATAAGCTTGCCGGATATACCGTATCTTGCAGCACGCCATTTGTTTTCGTTAATTAAAGCGCGGCGGTATATCCTGAAGCCAAGATTCTGCCTCATAAGCTTATATAACTTTACTACAACTGCCTGCATAATTGCTGCAAGGCAAATTGTTTCATCAACACGCATTGGTATATCGCACATGCGGAACTCAAGTGTATTAAAATACGGGTGAAGCCTGATATCATACCAGATCTTCTTGCCGTTATCTATGCAATTGGTTTTTATTAGAAGGTTTACGTAATTATCAAATTCAGTAACAGTATCATAGTAATCGGGAATTCCGGTTCTTGGGAATTTATCAAACACTTTTACGCGGTATGATTTGAATCCAGTATTTCTTCCAAGCCAGAATGGTGAGTTTGTTGAAAGCGCAAAAATATGGGGAATAAAATACCTGACAGCATTCATAATTTGTATGCCTACCTCACGGTTAGGCAGTCCAACATGAACGTGTAAGCCGAATATTAAATTAGCACGGGCTGCTTCCTGCATTTCCTTTACTATTTCATGATAACGCGGGTGATCGGTAATTTTAACTTCATTCCAATGAGTAAAAGGATGAGTACCTGCTGCCGCTATGCGGAATCCTGCATCTTTAGCAAGTTTTGCAAGATCTGAGCGCAGGCTGGTAACTTCTTCCCTTGCTTCATGGATATCGCGGCATATCTTGGTTCCAACCTCAACAACTGATGCATGCATTTCAGGTTTTATCTGGTCCTTTAGGAACACTTTGCCTGAATCAACTATCTGCTGCATGTGAGATACCAGAGCCCTGGTTTCAGGATCAACCAGCTGGAACTCTTCTTCGATTCCAAGTGTGAAAATATGCTTTTCCATAATTTTTTACTTTAAACTCATGATCTTATCTTACAATCTATATATTTATGATTAATAAAGCAATATATCCTCTAGTTCAGATATATTTTTGTTGGTCACCACGTCAAAGCCGGTCAGGCAAACCGCTAAAACATCCAGTCCTCTGCAATGGCAGTCAGAAACTAACAACTTATTTACGCAGCCTGAAGGCTGCGGCTACAATTAATTGATGCTATAATTATGCAGTTTTGTTTTATATCGTTCCTGTCAGGTCCTTACAGACTGTCTCAAAAGTCATTTTTTAATTGTTTAGTAGCTTAGCAAGATTGCATAATAACTAAATTTAGTTGAATTTATGAGATTGCTTCCTTAGACCTGACAGTATAAAAATGCTTTTTATTTATGCAGCTTTGCTCTTCTTATCGTTCTTGTCAGGTCCTCAGACCTGACAGTTAATACACTCACACACCCAACTTCACATCCAGTGAGTCCACCCCTCTCAAGAGGGAATCACATCTTTTATAATTATGTTGTTGGTTAACTTAGAATCAAGTCTTACAAGATCGACAACAGGGGGTAAAAAAAACTATCACACACCCCCATGCGTTCCGCTTGGCAGGCAGTTCTTCACCTTCGGTGAATCCACCCCTCTCAAGAGGGGAATTACTATTTATGTAGCTTTGTTTTTCTTAGTTTTCTTTTCCGGTTTATCCTCATCATTATTACCAGTATCATTTACTTTGCGTGCTTTAGCTGTTTTTGTACCGCTTAGCTTACTATTGGACTTTTTTTTTACTGAATTATCATAAGCACCTTCAACTATCGGCTCATTATTTGCTGAGGAATAGACAAAATCTCCCCATGTTAAATTGTTCAGCCCTTCCCTGTGTTCCATTGCTCTTCTGATAGCCATATTTGCTGCTGCTTCAACTATCCATTCAAAATTTACTTCGCCAACTGAATTAACATCAGCATCAGGGGCGGGATTGCAGAAATCTATTGCATACGGAATGCCATCCCTTAATGCGAGCTCTACAGTATTGAAATCATAACCAAGTGCGCGGTTAATTTTCAACACAACATCAACAAGCATTTTGTGCTTAGCAGGATCAATTTGTGGACCATCGGTAACATATCTTAAATGGTGCGGATTGCGCGGTTCATAAGGCATTACCCAAACATCCTGTCTATCTAAACAGTATATGCGGTAATATTCATCAAAAATAATTTCTTCCTGCATCATCATAACAAGCTGCTCGGTTTCGTTATAAGCTTTGAAGAATTCTTCGGGATTGCTTACCTTATAAACGCTTTTCCATCCGCCGCCTGAGTGAGGCTTGAAGTATGCGGGGAATCCGATATAACTGAAAATTCCTTCCCAGTCTAAAGGGAAAGATAGGTTCCTGAATGAATCCTGCTTAGTATCGGGAGGCAACTGGTTTGAAGGAAGTAATACTGTTTTAGGAACAGGAATACCAATTTTTGTCATTAACGCATTGTTGAAGAATTTTTCATCTGCGCTCCACCAGAACGGATTATTTATAACAGCTGTTCCGCTTGAAGCAGCATTTTTTAAAAATGCGCGGTAGAAAGGAACGTCCTGTGAAATTCTATCTATAATAACATGATATTTTAATGGCTCACCCTGAATAACTTTATCAATTTGAACGGCTTCTGCTGTAATATCAACATTCATTTCCTTAGCCTTGTGGTTTACCCTATCTATAAAAGCTTGTGGGAAGGTATTTTCCTGGCCAAATAATATTCCGATTCTCTTCATTTTAATTGTAATGCTCCTTTATATATATATTTATTATTCTAAAATCTTACTAAAAATGCTGTTTTTGCGTGTTTTTTTGGGTTTTATACTTGTAGGAATTACTCCAAGGGAGTCCCTTTGGGACAAATTTACGGAAAAATTGGGAGATTTAAAAGCGTGGGTATTACAAACCAATCCCCCTTCGGCGTTTTTTGCCGTCCCGCTTTTCTGCTTGGCGGGATAAATGGGAGGAATGGGGGCGAGATTTTCTTGAATTTTCTTTAATCCACAATTATTCCTAAAACATTTTACTCCAATTATCTTAGTCGGAGGTTGTTTTGATTTTATTTCTCATTCCTGCAATCAAGCTTAGTTATGAAAATAAAAAACCTGCTCATATTATTGAGCAGGTTTTTAAATTAAAGTTTCTTTGAATCTCTATTTCACAATCTCACCAATTCACTATTTCAATACAATCATCTTCTTCGTTTCAACAAAACCACTCGTCTCTAACTTATAAAAATACACACCACTGGAAAAAGCAGATGCATCGAATGTTACTTCGTAAATTCCCGGAGTAAGTTTTTGGTTGACAAGTGTTTTTATTAGTTTGCCGGATATATCGTAAATGGTGAGTAAAGTGGACACACCCCGTCCTTCGGACACCCCTCTCGAGAGGGGAATATTAAACTTAATCTTTGTTGAAGGGTTGAATGGATTTGGGTAGTTTTGTGAAAGCGCAAATTGTTTCGGTATTTCTGTATTTATTGGTTCAATACCAACCGGATTCTGGATAAGGTCTCTTTCATAAATACCATTACCGTGAGTTGTTGCCCGTATGTTTCGGCTTGGATAAACAATTGTCAGATCGAATACCAGAGCGTAAGGCATTCCTGTTTTAAATTCAGACCAGTTTGCACCGCTGTTTGTTGAAACATATACTCCAAGATCATTGCCAACATAAATATTTTGAGTGTAAAGCGGGTCTATACAAACCGTCTGGTGCGGCAGGTCAGGCAGGTTACCTGAAATATTCTGCCAGCTTGAGCCGCCATTGGTTGTGCGGTAAACGTGCCCTGTACTAAAACCCCCAAAAGTTGCATATACATCCTGTGAATTATCTGGGTTTACATGAATATCAGTCGGGTATCGGTTTGGTATTTGTCCGTTGGATACATCTGTAAGCGTATTACCTGTAAGTTTATAAATTCTTGTATTCTGTCCGCTTGTAACAGGAACAGTACCAATATAAACTGTATCAGTTGAAGTAGCAGAAGCATCCATTGAAAGTGCTTTTGAACCCAATGAACCAACATTAACCCATGAGCTGCCCCCTGCTGTTGATTTATACAGGTTGATACCACCAGCATACATAACATTTGAATTTGCTCTGCATGCAATAAAAGGTGCTGCAAAACAATACTGCGAACCACTTCCAGCGCCTGGAGGCGAAATACCAGTCCAACTTACTCCGCGGTTATTTGATCTGTTAATATTGCCATAAGTATATTCAGTATAGCAAATATTATCATTTTGTGCATTTACTGCGCACCACATACCATCGCCAAAAAATGTTTTATACCACGCAGTTGTACCCAGGTAAAACGCAGAGCGGTTATCCTGCATACCGCCAATACAGAAAATTGAATCCTGCATAGAATTTGCAAACCCTGCATAGAATTGTGTTGTAACGTAGCCGCCGTTGCAGGAATAATATGTTTCGCCAAAATCATTTGAGCGGTATAGCCCTCCATCGGTAATACAGTATATTTTATTGTGGTCTAATGGATTAGAAATAAAATAATGGTGGTCAGCATGTGCAAAATTGCTTGCCGAGCTTTCCGGATCTCCCGGAGGTGTAGCGCCAGAGTTCCATGCTGACCAGTTGGATTTTGTTATAAATGTTGTACCTCCATTTGTTGATTTTACGAGATCAATTGTCCCAACAATTATTTGGTTAGGATCATTTGCTTTTACCATGTGTCCATTGTTAAACCATCCCTGATTGCCAATAGGTACACCTGTAGTTTTAAGTGTCCATGCTGTCCCTGCATCTGTACTAGTATAATACCCAACATAAGAAAAATCATTTGTAATACTGGCATAAACAAAATTCGGGTTACCTTTATAAAGTTCAATAGTAGTTTTTCCTGTCCACGTAGTTGGAAGTCCGCCAGTAAGCTTAGTCCATGATGAACCTGCGTTGGTTGATTTATAAATCCCAACATTTGCATTTGGTACATTATTTGTAAGATTACCTACAGAAATATAGAGAACACTTGTATCAACAGGATTAATTTCCATATCCATTACCATCTGATAATTAAGCATCTGGAACCATGTAGAGCCTGCATTAATTGATTTCCACACACCTTCGCTTGTAGCTGCATAAACAGTATTACGGTTTTTGGGATTTAGTAACACACGCCAAACACCCCGTTGATTGTTGTATGACCAATCAAGTGCTTTTGCCCATGTTGTGCCTCCATTTGTGGTTTTTAGAATCCCGATTCCATACATACCGCGTGTAACACGAATGTCAAGTCCGTTGTATGAATATTGATAGCCGTAGTTTTCGCCTGTGCCAATATACATTATGTTTGGATTGACTGAATCAATTGCAATTGAACTAACAGCAAGTGATGGATAACCTGTTTCGATATATGTCCAGGCATTAGCACCAAGTCCGCCTGTTATTGATTTCCACAAACCCCCTGAAGCCGAGCCCATATATAATGTTGCAGTATCAGTTGGGCTGAATTCCATACATAAACTTCTACCACCAATATTGTTTGGACCAATAGATGTCCACTGGCCGGGTGAGTCAGAATTCTCATCAAATTTGGGGATGGTTTTGGAATATTCAAATGCTGCATAGAATTTATCCTGAGGAATATCGTTATCAGGAAAAGCTCTTATCTGGCTCATAAATTGTAAAGACTGCATAACCCCGGATGGTCCTTTGCCTTCTTCTTTTATATTATCTGTTTGCGATAATGATTTATCATTTTCAGGATCAGGTGAAATTTCTTTTGATCTGAAATTTCCAATAAGGAAATAAAATATTATAACAGAAATTATAAAAATTCCGCTAATAAAGAAAGTATATTTATTTTTCATTTTGTGATATAAATTTATGTATTATAACTTATAAAGGATTATTTTGCAATTACATTAATTGATATGAAATTAACTATTTAAGTTAGTTACTTATGTTGCGCATTCCCACGAAAGTGGGAATCTATTGTTTAGATGTGATAAAAATTCAAAAAAACAATTCTGAGAGTACTGTGAATAAATCCATGGTATTTTTTATAAACTATTGAGAATTTATAGTTTATGTTTTTTGAAAAGCTTATTTTTATTTCAATCTTTACTAATTACTATACAATACAATTAAATTCCCGCTTACGCGGGAATTACTAAGTTTAGAAGTCAGCAGTTTAGAGCAGATAATTCCCTTAAATATTCCCATTTATACAGGCCTGTGTTATGTCCGTCTTTCCAATGAAGCTGAATGGCATAATTGCCAACTATTTGGGCTTTTTCGAGTATAAAAGATTCTTCGGTCAGTTCTTTTTTGTTTTTAGGTGTGAATTTATACAAAAGGACTTCCTCCCCGCAGCACCCGGCACATGGGCAGTTCTCACGAAGAATTTTAGCTGCGACATCAGATTCAAAGCCATCATCAAAAGAAATATGAAAAGTTGTGTTATCCGGGTTTCGTTTAAATTGTGTTAGTGTCATTCTAATTTATAATTCCATTTCAAAGAGATCTTTCACTGCGTTAGGGATATCAGCTCATCTCCAGCATTATCTGAATTGGCTTTAAAGCTTTCAGTCTGATATCTTCATCAAGAGTTATCTCAGGCTTGCCCTCTTTCATGCAAAGATATAGCTTTTCCATTGTGTTTAGTTTCATGTATGGACACTCATTACACGCGCAGTTTGCGTTTGGCGGGGCTGGTATGAATTTTTTTGAAGGCGAAGCCTTCTGCATCTGGTAAATTATGCCTTCTTCAGTTGCAACAATAAATTCGTTTGCCGGATTATCCTTTGTAAAATTAAGCAGTGCGCTTGTTGAACCTACAAAGTCAGCTCTGTTTAAAATAACTTCTTCGCATTCAGGGTGAGCAATGAGTAGCGCATTAGGATTTTCAAGTATTAGCTGTATAATTTTTTTATCGCTGAAAGTTTCGTGGACAATACAGCTTCCCTGCCATAGGAGCATTTCACGTCCCGTTTTTTTGATAATATAACGCCCCAGGTTTTTATCGGGAGCGAAAATTATTTTCTGATCTCGGGGCAGCTGCTCAATAATTTTGACTGCGTTTGAAGAAGTGCAGATAATATCACTTAACGCCTTAACGCCAGCAGAGCAATTAATGTAGCTTATGACTATATGATCAGGATGAGCATCACGGAATTTACTGAACATTGGTGCGGGGCATCCTTCTGCAAGCGAGCAGCCCGCATTTAGATCAGGAAGTAAAACTTTTTTTGCGGGATTAAGTATCTTAGCCGTTTCTGCCATAAAATGCACTCCTGCAAATACAATTACATCTGCTTCGGTTGATGCAGCGCGGCGTGCAAGCTCGAGCGAGTCACCAATATGATCTGCAAGGTCCTGTATTTCTGATTCCTGGTAATAATGCGCAAGAATTATAGCATTTAGCTTGTTCTTTAGCTCAAGTATTTCTTCTTCAAGGTTAAAGGGTAGTAAATTTATTATAGGTTTGTTTAAAGTTGTTTCCATTTAATTCAGTTCAGTTTAAAGGAGTTAAATATAATTTTATTGCTTCTTTGATGTTTTCAATTGCCTCTTCTTTTGTTTCACCCTCACTTATACATCCCGGTAAAGATGGAGCATAAACAGTAAAACCGCCATCTTCACTTGGTTCCAAAATTATTCTAAGTTTCATAATTATATATTTTAATTTTAATATTAATATTTTTTTACTTCAGGGTTAATTTTATCGTGCCACGCGTGAATGCCACCAAGCAGATTCTTTACATTTGTATAACCCGCTTCATCTTTTAGATACATCGTAACATGATGGCTGCGGTTACCTGTTTTGCAATATACAATTATTTCCTGTGCCTTGTCTTCGGGCAATTCATTAATTCTTTGGGGCAAATCACTCATGGGAATTAGATATCCTCCTATTGAAGCTATTTTTGTTTCATGAGGTTCGCGTATATCAAGTAAAAACGGTTTATCGCCACTATCTATCCTTTGTTTATATTCTTCTACTGTTATTTCCCACTGTGTGTGTTCTGTCATTTGTTCCTCTTTATATGTATTATTTATTTTATTACAGAATAATTCATAATCAATTAATTCGGTTATAAGCGGTTCATCACAGCATGCCGGACAGTTTGTATCTTTGGCAAATTTAATCTCTCTGAACTTCATATTCAGTGCATCAATTAATAACAATCTGCCTTTAAGGGTTTTACCCTTGCCAATGATATATTTTATAACTTCATTTGCCTGAATAGCACCAACAATACCGGGCAATACTCCAAGCACTCCCCCTTCATCGCAATTGGGCACATCACCTGGATTTGGCGGCTGCGGGTATAAGCAGCGATAACAGGGTCCGGTTTTAGGATCAAACAGCGAAACCTGACCTTCAAATCTTAGTATGCTGCCATATACAAAGGGCTTTCCAAGTAATACGCATGCATCATTAACAAGATAGCGTGCCGGAAAATTATCGGTGCCGTCAGCAATGATATCGTAATCTTTAAATATATCAAGCGCGTTATCTTTAGTTAATTTTTCATTATAAATTTTTACATCAGTGTTTGGATTTATCTCAAGCAATCTTCGCTTAGCAAGTTCTGTCTTCGGGTGACCCACATCATTGGTTGAATACAGCACCTGCCGCTGCAAATTTGAAACGTTAAGGATATCAAAATCCATAATACCAATTGTGCCAATGCCAGCTGCGGCAAGATACATGCCAATTGGCGAACCTAGTCCGCCTGCGCCAAGCACCAAAACGCGGGCTGATTTAAGCTTAAGCTGTCCTGACATTCCAACTTCGGGAATAACCAGGTGCCGGCTGTAACGCTCAATTTCTTTTGGCGTTAATTCTATTGTTACTATATTAGGCACAGCGGTTTTAATCATTATTGAACAAAATTAGTCAAAAAGTAATAATATATAAAGGTTATAAATAAATGAATACTTTACTTATAAGCGAGTCAAGGATTTAAATAAAATTAATAGACCATTGATAATAAGGATTTTGAGATAAAAAAACCTGCCGGTTTTAAGGCAGGTTTTTAGAATTCTCACAAACTATTTATCTATTTCACTATTTCGTTATTTGAGAAGCACCATCTTCTTCGTATCTGTAAAGTTACCAGATGTTATTTGGTAAAAATACATACCTGAAGCAAAATTAGCTCCATCAAACCTAACTTCATAACTACCGGCTTTTTTGAATTCATTTATGCTGAATACTTCCTTACCTAAGAGGTCATATACTTTTAAAGTAACAAAAGCATCTTTAGGAATTTCGTATTTTATGTTTGTAACAGGGTTAAAAGGATTAGGATAATTCTGTAATAACTTAAATGCTTTTGGTAAATTATTATTTACTTTTGTTGTTACTTTAGATGTATTGATAACTTCAATTAATTTTATGTCTGAACTTAACTTATTCATAAATTCCTTCTTGTCAGTTGGATTATAATTCTCTATCCTTCTTTCAATCTCCGCTTTTTCCTGTTTTGTATATTTTACAGTATTTACAGCATCAACATTATATAATTCACTGTTCTTTTCAATCCGGTTTGATTCTTCTTTTTGATCTTTGAATATATTTTCAGCTATTTTGTGCGCAGGATTTTTATCAAGTAATTTCTTATTTTTTGATCTATTACTTACTTTACTCAATTCATTATTACCAAAGGGATGGATCCCCATACTTCCACCAGAACCCATCATAAACACAACTGCGCTTCTATCCCAGCTTGCGTTTAGTCTGACAATCGGATCAGGGTGATTATTAATAATATTTTCATAACCTGCAATTGCTTCGCTGTAGTTTTTTGTTTTTACGAGACACATCAATAAATATTTGTATGCTTTTTCAATAAATTGAGAGTTTGTAGAATATTGTTGTATTTTCTGTTCAATATATGTCTTTAAATTATTGAACAAACCATTTGTAATTGTCTGATTACCAGTTGTATCGCTTTGGAGATAATTAAGGTATAATTCACTCATTGCAGAATTAAAATAACTGCTTGTATCGTGGTTGTTTATTAATTCTTTGCATTTGTTTATTGCTCCAGCGTAATCTCTTTGTTTACGTTTTTGAATTGCTTCAAAATAAAGAATATCTGCCGTATTTGTTGATTTTTTTTCTGTTTTTTCACTATTTGATTGAGAACCGCCTGTACCGCCTCCTGATGTAACAAATACTGTGTCGTATAAACTATTACCCAACGAACTTACATACGAACTAACAATATCGCCCTGGTCAATATCCGGACAGTATGAGAGCTCAGGGGAATAAATTACATTTACCGGATTATTATTGCAGGTAATGTTGAAAGTTGAGCTTGTTGGAGAAGGGTTCCAGTAATTATCATATGCCTTATATGGTTTAGAACCAAGGCAGATCTCGCCAATAAAATTAGGCTGTGTATTTACATTAAAGCAATTTAAGCCGTTTGGCGAAACTACTGGATTTGAATATCCCCTGAACTCAATATTATAAAGACTTGCTGAAGTAAGCTTATTGTAACCGCCATACCAGACCCACTGACCAAGCTCGTTCTGTATTGGAGCCATTTGCATAACTGTAGAGTTATTTGACCAGACATTCTGATATACTGATTGAAGTGTGTTATTGTACAAGTTTACACTTGAAAACTGCAATGAAATTACTTTATTGCTGTTTTGATTATAAAATACGTTATTTTTTATATTACCTGTAATATTATAGGCAAATATGCCGTTTGCTGTAATACCGCCTTCTGGATAGAACTGATTATAGGAAATATAGAAAGGTAGCTATGAAGCTGTTAAACACTGTATATCAATCGGGTAAACACTGCCGTTGAAAACATTATTGAAAATATTCAAAGAATAGGCGGGTATTCCGCCGCCACCGGGCAGACCATCGCCATCATAACTAAAGAATTTAATGCATTCAGCAACCATGTTTTGACCTGCATTAAAAGTATTTGATGAGATCGTAATATTATTTTCATTTACCGCGCTGATACCATAAACGCAATTTGTATTATTACTTATATTAAAAGTATTACCTGTAATATTGCATACTGTATTTGTTACTGAAATTGAAGTTGCAGCATCATTGAAAGTACAGTTTTGTAAATTAGTTTGTGAGCCTGCGCCATCTAAAACGATTCCATTCCAGATTTCACCTGAATTTATAGAAGTGAAAGTACAGCCGTTTGCCTCAAGATACGCGCCGTTGCGGAATTCAATGCTTGCGCCTTTGCCAAGAATAATTGAAGTTCCAGATTCAGCCCTTAAATAAGAATCAGTTCCATCAAATATTAGTTTACAACCCGGATCAATTGAAAGCAAGCCGTTATTAGATAACCAAATTGCTCCTCCACTATCTACCTGTGAATCATATGCAGGTATTCCATCTTCTGGACAAGTATTTGAAATTATATACCTGCTGCCGTTATTATCTACATGAATCCTTGGACCATATACTGTAAACCTTGCACCACAGTTTGTTAACGTGGAACCATTAAATACTTCAATCCACGTCCCTTCATACTGCGCTACACCAGAATTAGGTTTTAATATTAATTGTGAATTTTGCTGTAAAGTAAATTTAGAATTTTTTCGCATCATAAGCAGACCAAACTGCCTAACCATTCCAAAACCATAATTTTCAAATATCATATGTGAAATCTCATTTGTATTGTCAGTACCTTCTAACTCAAGCGTAGAATAATTATCAATATACAATGGAGTGCTTGTATTAAAATCATGATATTTCTTGAATCTGAATGTTCTTTCCTGATTATTTGAACCCGGTGTTATTTTAAGTGCAGCACCGTTTGTTATTACAATCGGCGAAGGCAAAACAGGTGGGTAACCATCCTGCCCAAAATGAAAGGATAAATAATCCGGTGTAGAAACGTTTTTTTCAATCGTGAGCTTTGATACAAGTGTTCCAATATTTGCTGGTCCATAATAATCTATATAGTTTATTGTATAAGCAAAGTTAAAAAGGTGATTTTGTTCAGGATATTGCGAATATACTTCAGGTGCGCAATCTCTTCTTGGGTCCTGGGGTATGATATCGTAATTATTTGGAGTTGTACCGAAACCATCATCATACCTAAAGTCTCCAAAAACTTTTTCTCTACTACCTCTTTCATATTGATTCCAGTTTTCGAGTTTCCTTCCCACATCTCTCGTATTTCTGTAATTATTATTACCATCCCAAGCAAATGTCATTCGAGGATCATCCACTCCGCTTGCATAATCTCTAAACACAATGTCTAAGTCAAACCATATGGGCGGTATATTTCCTAAACCATAATCATATTCAATTGTAAAGTAATCATCTGGCGGATCTTCACCGAATACGGCATCCCACCAGACATCAACTCTATATATGCCAAAACCTATTGTTATATCATTACCATTATTACCGGAACCATCAAAGTCATGATTTATTTTTAATTTATTGAAAGGTGCTGTTCTTGGCAATACAAAATGTGTTTGCTTGAGACCATTACTAAGTTTATTAACTCCATTAATATAGAAGAAATATGGTCCGGGTGAATTTTCAAATTTACGCAAAGCCAATAAATTATAATCATAAAGCCCGTTAAAAACCATACTAACAGGATAAATCTTTACAGTTATAGTCCTTGGACTAAGTTCAGTGCCGATCATTCTACTGGAATAATTTTGTATCCAAATTTCTGGTGCAGATATTAATGTACCTGCATAAATAAATAACAACAATAATTGTATTGTAAAATATTTTTTCATAAGATAATTATTTGATTAAAATCATTTTTATTATTTGATAATTTGTGTTGTTAATTGAAAGTTTTAATAAATACAAACCACTTGAAAATTCATTCAAATTTAGATTAACTTTAAATTTTCCAATTTCATTTAACTTATTAACCAGTAGTTTAACTCCTCTTCCGAGTATATCGTAGATTTCAATTCTAACATTTGATTTTTCTTTTATTTCATATAATACATCAGTGCTTGAGTTAAAAGGATTTGGAAAATTCTGATGCAAAATAAATTTACCAGGCACTAAAGCAGATCCATTGGTTATACCTATGTAAGTTGGAGTATTTAAAAGGCTATCAGTTCTCACAGCATAAACAACAATTGTAGTGCTAGGGTTTAGCTTTGCAGTCCCTGCAAATAGGATATCCCCACTTGTTAGGGGTATTATAGACCTTAAAGAACCCCATCTGAAATACGGTTCACTAGTGAATACATTTTTCTTAATGATAGTGCCTAATGAATCTGTGATTAATGCAATTGCATTAAGAAAAAGCACTGAGCTTGAATCCCTTTCGTAGCCTATAACATATTTATTGCTATTAATTACCGATATGTCATCAAAATAATTATTATAAAAAGAATTGTTTTGAAAAACTTTAACATAAGTTGTATTACCATTAAAATCTGTTCTCATAAAAAATAATTGTCCAATGTTCAATGAATCGCCCGTAGAGCCAGCAATCAGATAACATTGATTAAGCGGTATTATTTTTTTAGCAGATGCCCCACGATTATTTACTTTATACTTTTTTACCCAAAATGTATCACCATTATTATCAATTCTCAACAGAATTGCTTTTGCCGTATCGTTTCCCGGAAAGTTATAATTGCCTGCAATTATGTATCCGCCTCCAGGAGCGTTACCAATAGAATTAAAAGTTCCCAAAAGACCTGAGTATATTCTTTGCCACTCCAATTGGCTCATTGAATTAATTTTAATTACGAAACCCTCTGAATTAAAACTGAAATTTCTTCCGCAAGCAATAAATCCACCATCCAAGGTTGTCATTATGTCAAAACATTGAGTAGTATAGCCTTGGTAAAAATTGAGCCATACAATATCACCAGTTTGGTTAAGTTTTACCATAAATGTAGAATCACCGCTGCCAACAATGACGATTCCTCCATCTACCGTAGCAGTTATCGCCAAACCTTCATATGGGTGCCCGCTAATCAAAAGGGGTGTTGATGTCCAAAGAGTATCACCTTTATCATCTATTTTTAAAGCAAAAACTCCATAACCGAACCCTGCCACGAGTGAAGTGCCTCCTATCACAAAATTACCATCGGTAGTTTGACAAACATCATTGCCAATCGCCTGAATATTTTTACTATATGTTCTCTGCCATGTAATACTTTGGCTAAAAATACTTTGGCTAAATATACTTTGGCAAAATAAATAACTTAAAATTAAAAATAATGCAGCTTTTAATTTTATGTTGGTTTTCTTGCTGTATTGTGGTTTTTTAATCATTAATTTGTATTTTTTAATTTTTTCCGCAGGATAATGAGTAATTTTATTTAAAACAATACACTTTTTAACTTTTTGCAATATAAAAGCAAAAAAATAATAATACCGTAATTTAATAAAATTGTTTAATTTTAACTGAAAATTCAGCATCAAGGCTCGGGTGTTAATAAGTAACTTATGATAGTTATAGGCTCAATACAAAAATAATACATAACCCAGGGAATTACTATGATTTGGGTCATAAAATACGTAAATACCCCTGAAAATTTGAGAAATGATATAACCATTTAGCAATAGAATAGTAAGATAAAAATCATTATTTTTGGCAAATGCAGAATTTAAGCAAAGAAAATATTATCCAATTTCTTAAGTTGAATAAGGAACATATCCATAAAAAATATGGGGTGATAAGTATTGGCTTAATGGGGTCTTTTGCGCGCGATGAACAAACACCCGAAAGTGATATTGATTTTATTGTGGAATTCGATGAAGCAGATCTTAAAAATTTGGCGGGATTATCAAGATACTTTGAAAATAATTTTCAAAAAAAAATCGATATTGTAATCAATAGTAAATATCTGAATAAAACTTTCAAAGAATTGAACGAAAAAGATACTCTTTATGCCTGATGATAAAATCATTCTATATAAATTTCAATTAATACTAGATTCAATTGATATAATATTAGAAAGATTTGTAGAAATTAAAAAACCAGATGATTTTGCAACTTCTTCATTTGGGGTAACTCAATTAGATTCTATAGCAATGAGACTGCAATTTATTGGTGAATCATTTAAAAAAATCGATCAATATAAACCAGATTTATTTAATAAATACGGTAATATTAGCTGGAATGATATAATTAGACTCAGGGATTTGTTATCTCATCATTATGATATTGTAAACCCGGTCTTTATATTTAATATTTGCAATACAAATTTAGCTGATTTAAAGACTACAATTGAAAAAATAATTAAAGATAATTTTAAAGAACAATAAAATATGTCCATCCAAAACGGTTCCAAAAAAAGTCCATTATTGAACAAAAGCGCATCTAAAAACCAGTGGCTTAAAACTGCTGAAGCTTTGCCAACCACAGATATGAAGTTCACATCACTCAGTGGTGAGGAAGTAGAAATGCTTTACACTCCCGAAGATGTTAAGACAATTGATCATGATAGTGAAATTGGCTACCCGGGCGAGTATCCCTACACGCGCGGAATTCACCACAATCTTTACCGCGGAAGGCTTTGGACAATGCGCCAGTTTGCAGGCTTTGGCTCACCTGAAGATACCAATGAGCGTTTTAAATATTTGCTTGCTCACGGGCAAACGGGACTATCGACAGCGTTTGATATGCCAACATTAATGGGCTGGGATTCCGATGATGAGCTTGCCGAAGGGGAAGTTGGAATTTGCGGTGTTGCAATATCATCGCTTGATGATATGAAGGTTTTGTTTGACGGTATTCCATTGGATAAAGTATCCACATCAATGACAATAAACTCCCCTGCCGCAATGGCGCTGGCTTTTTATCTTGGAGTTGCAGAGCAGCAGGGCGTACCCTTTGATAAATTACGCGGCACTATGCAGAATGATATTTTAAAGGAATACATCGCACAGAAAGAGTTTATATACCACCCTGAGCCTTCGATGAGAATTATTGTAGATATGATTGAGTATTGCAAAGATAATGTTCCGCAGTTCAATCCGGTTTCAGTAAGCGGTTACCATATACGCGAAGCTGGTTCAACCGCAGTGCAGGAGCTTGCCTTCACACTTGCAGATGGCTTTGCATATATTGAAGCATGCATAGAGCGCGGTATGGATGTAGATTCATTTGCACCCAGAATATCTTTCTTCTTTAATTCACACTTAGATTTCTTTGAAGAAATTGCAAAGTTCCGGGCAGCAAGAAAAATTTATGCAAAGAGAATGCGCAATAAATACGGCGCAAAGAATCCGAAATCATGGACTTTACGCTTCCATACACAAACTGCTGGATGCTCGCTAACAGCACAGCAGCCCGAAAATAATATTGTAAGAACAGCTATTGAAGCATTGGCAGCAGTACTTGGCGGCACGCAGAGTCTGCACACCAACTCAATGGATGAAACTTTAGCGCTCCCATCAGATAAGGCTGTAAAGATAGCATTAAGAACACAGCAAATAATTGGATATGAGCATGGGGTAATAAATACTGTTGACCCACTTGGCGGAAGCTATTATGTTGAATCTCTTACTAAGAAGATGGAAGATGAAGCTGAAAGATATTTTGAGAAGATAGATGCATTGGGAGGAGTGATTGCCTCAATTGAAGCGGGTTTTTTCCAGAAGGAAATTGCAGATGCCGCATATCACTACCAGCTTGAGCTTGATAAAAAAGAAAAGATAATTGTAGGTGTAAATGATTTTGTTGAAGAAGATGAAACAATTGATATTCCGATATTAAAGATATCAAAAGAAGTTGAACGGGTTCAGGTTGCCAGATTAAAAGAATTGAAAGCTTCAAGAAACAATGAAAAGGTTACAGAAACACTCCAGACTCTTATCCAGGCAGCAAATGATGGAACGAATTTAATGCCGAGGATACTTGACTGCGCCAGAAATAACGTAACACTTGGCGAAATGTGCAATGTACTGAAAGAACCGTTTGGTGTTTATGAAGAACAGTCAGTATTTTAAAAATAAAAAATTATTATGAATAGTTTACACCTCCCCGTTGTTATAGAAGAAGATGAAGACGGCATTTTTATTGTCAGTTGTCCTTCTTTAAGTGGATGTCATTCCTATGGTAAAACTATGGATGAAGCACTTGCAAATATCAGAGAAGCAATAGAACTATCTCTGGAAGATACTAACCCTGAAGAAATAAATAAATTCGTGGGATTCAGAGAGCTTGATGTAGAATATAATGCCTAAACTTCCCGTTTTTACAGGAAAGGAATTGGTGAGGTTTCTTGAAACGTTAGGATTCTACCAAACAAGACAAAAAGGTTCTCATGCAAGATTACATTCTAATGACGGCAGAGTAACAACTATACCAATACATTCTAAGCATAAGTAAATTGTTCATAAATATTGATAAACATATCTTAACAATTATTCTTATTTACTCAAGTTGTTAAGGCTGCAAATGACGGGACGAATATAATGCCGAGGATACTTGACTGCGCCAGAAATCACGTAACACTCGGCGAAATGTGCAATGTACTGAAAGAACCGTTTGGTGTTTATGAAGAACAGTCAGTATTTTAGCTTTATTTAAGAATCTTTTTTTAGCCCCCCAATTTAATATTGAAAAGGGGCTTTTTTATTAATTTCTGAATTGATTTTGTTCCTCAAATGAGATACATTTGGAAAATAAAAAATTTAAGTATGTCAAAATCAGCTATGATAAGGGCTAGAACTGAGCCTGAATTAAAAAAAGAAGTAGAGTCCATATTCAATAAATTAGGTTTAACATCAACTGAAGCAATAAATATTTTTTACAGACAGGTTAGACTAAGAAATGGAATTCCTTTTGAGATTAAAATTCCGAACAGGATCACGAAGAAAGCATTCAGTGATTCAGATACAAAAAAGAACCTGCGCTCTTTTAAAGGAGTAAATCAACTATTAAAAGACCTTAAGAATTGATAAATAAAATTACCCGGCTAAATATCTTTAAAAAAGATTATAAACGAATGATATCACGCGGTAAAAACATTAAAAAGCTTGATAAAATCCTTACAAAACTTGTGAACAGCGAACCTCTTGAGAGCAAATATAAAGATCACAAACTAATAGGGAATATCAAATCAAGAAGAGAATGTCATATTGAACCGGATTGGCTTTTAATATACAGAATAGAGAAAAGCGAATTATTTCTGGAAAGAACGGGCTCTCATTCTGATCTTTTTGAATAAATTAAATAATTGATTGAGTTTAACAAATTTGTTTAAAAATACTGATAAACACATCTTAACAATTATACTCCTTTACATAGTTGTTCAGGCTGCTTATTTAATAACTGAGTATAATATCGCAGGAGGCAGATTTGGTGCGCCATTAGATGATGTATGGATACACTTCCGCTTTGCTGAAAACTTTGCACACGGATTTTTTTATCAATACAACCCGGGTGAGCCAACTCCGGGGACAACATCTCCTTTATGGGTCATAATACTAAGCATACCATTTTTATTTTCACAAAATTTAATTCTGCCCTACGCGCTTTTTGTAAGCTCATTATTGTTCCTTTTAGCTTTAATTCAGCTTTATAAACTTTGCATTAAGCTTGGCTTTGATGGGATGTATTCATTGCTTGTAACTCTGCTTACTCTCTCAGCCGGCAGGCTTTTATGGTCATCGCTCTCGGGAATGGAAATTACATTATTTGTCCTGCTAAGTATAATGATATTCAGCAATCATTTAAAAGAAATCGGGTCGGAAAAACTTACACTATTAAACGGACTGCTGCTTGGAATAGCTGCCAATACCAGACCCGAAACATACCTGCTTGCAGGGTTGTACTACTTAACCTCACTAATATTATTAAGGAAAAACTTTAAGGAAAATATTGGCAAGCTGATACTATCGGCAATAATTTTCACAGCACTGCTGCTTCCCTATCCAATATTTTCGTATTTACATACAGGCGGATTCTTACCTAACACTTATGAAGGACAGGTTGGTTCAGCCAAATACCTTCCTAACTTTACATTTATAATTGAATCAGCTAAAATATTTATAAAGGATAATTTTTTAATTTTCATTTTATGGCTGGTATCAGCCTCATACTTTATTTATACACTTATTAAAAGGAAAGTGGACAGAATTTTTTTGTTGATAAATCTGTGGGTCATTCTACTGCCGCTTGTTTCCTCTTTTATTGCACCAAACTGGCGCCATCACGGCAGATATTTAATTCCGCTAATTCCATTTATTAACATAATTGCAATTTATATATTGCGTAAGATTTATAAGTATTATCAGGCGGGCAAATTAAGCCGATTCACATTGATTAGAAAAATTTCAATTGCATTGATTTTAATTGCTTCGATTAACAGTGCAGTACTTTTTGCAAGTGTGCTGGGATGGAATGTTCAGAATATAAATGACCAACAGGGTAAAATTGCCGAATGGCTGAATACAAACCTGCCTGATGAAAAGGCATTCGGGATGAATGATATTGGCATAATTACATTCAAGACGAAAAAATATGTGGTAGATATGGCGGGACTTGTAACGCCGGAAGTATTCAAATTCCAAAAATTTAGCTATGAAAATGGCACAAAGGAACTATTCCGCTTCTTAAAAGCTAAAGAAGTTAATTATATTATTATTTATCCTGACTGGTTTGAATTTATCATGGCAAATTACTCTAGGGCGTTCACTCAGGTTTACTCACAAAAGCTCCAAAAGAACACCATCTGCGGAGGAATTGAAATGTTTGTATATAAGATAAACTGGGATAAAATATCCATTCAATAAATTTTTTTGAAAAATTAATACTTAATGATAATTCACCTGTTTAGACTTATTCGCCCCAAACAATGGATCAAAAACTTTTTCGTTTTTGCTCCCCTGCTATTTTCACGGCACATATTCCATCTTGAATATGTTATTCCCGGAATAGCCGCATTTTTCATTTTTTCGCTGGCTTCAAGCGCGGTATATATCATAAACGATATAATGGATGTTGAAAGTGACCGTGCACATCCAAAGAAGAAATACCGTCCAATTGCTTCAGGCGAGCTTAGCGTTAAGCAGGCGATGATTTTCCTGGTAATACTTGTAATTGGTATAATTGCAGGACTCATCTTCCAGCGCCCTGTATTTGCTTTTGTAATTGTATTATACCTGTTAACAAACCTGTTATATTCTCTGAAGGTAAAATCAATTGTACTGCTTGATGTATTTTTCATATCATTCGGATTTATGTTAAGGGTACTTGGCGGAGCAGCCGCAATTGACGTGAACGTTTCAAGCTGGATGATACTTACAACAATATTTATATCACTATTCCTTGCTATATCAAAAAGAAGAAGCGAGCTTTCACAAATTGCAAACAAAGATAACATTGATAAACAGCGCAAAGTATTAAAAGAGTACTCGGTTGAGTTTGCTGACCAGATAAATACAATTGCTGCCGCGGGTACGATAATTTCTTATGCTCTATACACAGTATCTGAAAGAACCGTTGCTACATTTGGCACCGAAAAACTTATTTATACAACTCCATTTGTAATTTACGGCATCTTCCGATATATGTATTTAATGCATCAGAAAAATCTTGGTGAATCGCCAACTTCCATTGTTACAAAAGATATTCCTATAATTCTTGATGTAATGGCGTGGTTCGTATTTTCACTATTTATTATTTACAGGCAGAACATTCCTTACTTACACCAGATAGTGCAAAAACTTTATCCCTAAGGCAGTTTGAAAAGATATAAAGCCGAGCTGCTGTTATTCCTGACAGCTACAATATGGGCAGGGACCTTCCCTATTGTAAAAATATCCATGGCTACAATTCCCCCGTTCTACTTTGTCGGAATCAGGTTTTTGATTGGCTCCGTTTTATTCACGCTTATTTTCTTCAACAGGCTGAAATTCAATTCACCTGGTATAATTAAGGCAGGAATTATACTCGGCTTTTTCCAGTTGCTTGGCTTCAGCGCTCAAACAATTGGGATGATATATACAACGGCATCAAACTCTGCACTTATAACTGGAATAACTATACTTATAGTACCATTTGTGCAATATGCTGTTGTTAAGAAGAAAGTTCAGTTTGAAAACTGGATAGGTGTTGTTATAGTATTATTTGGATTATACATGTTAACACAGCCAAATATCGGAGGTTTGAACAAAGGTGATCTTATTACTCTTATATGCACATTTGCATGGGCATTTTATATTATATATGTAGATGTTTACACAAATAAGTTTGATGTTATTACACTTATCTTCATACAACTTTGGGTTGTTGTAATTGCAGCAGGCGGCATGGGACTCCTCTTCGAAGATTTTTCCGCAATTAAATTTACTCAAAACGAAATTCTATCGCTTCTGTATATGGGAATCCTTGCGACATTTGTCACAACTATATTACTTAACAAATACCAGAAGGAAACAACTCCAATACGCGCATCAATTATTTATACATGGGAGCAGCCCGCGGCAGTAATGCTTGCTGTTATAACTATAAACGAACACTTCTCACCCTGGCAGTTCATTGGCGGCGGCATAATGGTAGTTGGGATATTGTTCTCAGAAACATATGAGTTTTTTAAAAACAGGTTCTCCCCTGATAGTGAGAGCTAGTGGGGTCTGCCTCTGGAGGAAAAAGTATCATTTCAGGGGATACACTTAACCGTTTACTTTTTCTTAACTTATTGGTAATTTAGAGGATTACAAAATTTAACTTTACACATGCCAACAAAGTTTTTTACAAACGAACAGTCAAACAGCTTATACGAAAAATTCATAGGCGTATTTACATATATGCCAAATTTATTCGCATTTAATGCTGTAGTTGGATATTTTAGGAGTTCAGGATATTTTTCTATACGGGAACATTTACTTAAAGTACCAAAAGTTAAAATATTAATTGGTATAAATGTTGATCATTTGGCTGCAGAAGCACAGCGCAGAGGATTAATGTTTTTTGGTGAAGATAAAAAGACACGTGAGGAATTTGTTAAATGGATGCAGGAAGATATAAAACAGGCTAGATATGATAAAAAAGTTGAGCAGGGTATCCTTGATTTCATGCAGGATATTGCTGATAATAAAATTGAAATTAGAGCGCACAAATCTAAAAAATTACACGCAAAGATTTACGTTTTCTTGCCTGAACATTTTAATGAACATTCTACTGGTTTAGTAATAACTGGTTCATCAAATTTAACTGATGCAGGGTTAGGTAAAAATTATGACCGCTCAAATTATGAATTTAATGTTGAGCTAAGGGATTACGAAGACGTTAAGTTTGCAAATGATGAATTTGAAAAGCTATGGAATGAATCTACAGATATATTACCGGAAGATTTTACCAAAATTAAAGAGAAAACTTATTTAGGCAAAGAATTTACGCCTTATGAAATTTACATGAAATTTTTAATTGAATATTTCGGCAAAAGTATTGAGTATGACCCGGAAGCTATTGGAGATATTCCATTAAAACATTTTAAAAAACTTTCTTATCAGGTTGATGCTGTTAATATGGGTTTTCAAATGCTCTTAAATCACAATGGTTTCTTTCTTGCAGATGTTGTTGGTACAGGTAAAACTGTGATCGCTGCTATGCTTGCAAAAAAATTTATCTTTACAAATGGCGCAAGTAATACACGGATACTTGTTATTTACCCACCCGCAATTGAAAAGAACTGGAAAAGCACATTTAATATTTTTGGATTAAAAGCTTACACAGATTTTATCAGTAATGGTTCATTAGAAAAAATTGTTATTGGCAATTCTTTGGATTATGACCAAAAAGAAAATTATGATCTTATTCTTGTTGATGAAGCGCATAAATTCAGAAATCAAACTTCACAGATGTTCCAGAATTTGCAATTAATCTGTAAATCCGGAAGAGCAAACGAAGGAATGATAGATGGATGGGAAAAGAAAATTGTATTAATTTCCGCTACACCATTAAATAACAGGCCACAGGATATCTATCATCAGGTTTCGTTATTTCAGGACATAAGGCGGTCAACACTGGGTATTAACCTCCAGTCATTCTTTGGTAAAATTGATATCAGGTACAGGAAAATTAAATTAGAACGTGATTTTGATGTACAAAAAGTAAGAAAGTTATATAGTGATATCAGGGAAAATGTATTAGAACCTGTTACAATCAGGCGGACAAGAAAAGACCTTCAAAATGAGATGTATAAAAAGGACCTGGAAGAACAAAATATTAAATTTCCCGAAATTGAACCTCCAATTGCGAAGGAATATGTTCTGGATAAAAAGTTAAATGAACTATTCTATAAAACGATTAAAATTTTAACTGACGATGACGGTTTAACCTACTATAGGTATCAGGCAATTAAATTTTTACTTGCGGAATTTAAGAAAGATTACGAAAATGCTGATTTAACTGCCCGTTCATTGGCGTTTATTTTAAAGACACAGTTAGTTAAAAGACTTGAAAGCAGCTTTTACGCTTTTAGGATTTCTTTAAACAGAATGCGGATTTCTACTGATAATATGATTAATATGTTCGCTAAAGATAAAGTCTTTATTGCCCCTGATTTGGATATTAATAAGCTTATTCTTGAGGAATATGATGATGAAGAAATTGAAGAAAAAATCTTAGAAATATCAGAAGAAAAACCGGGTAATAAAACATTTAGAAGCAAAGATTTTGAAAAAGAATTTATTGAAGGTCTTAAAAAAGATAAGGTATTACTTGACGAATTATATGCCGAATGGAAAGCTGTTAAAACAGACCCAAAACTTGATGTGTTTATTGATCTATTTAAAAACAAATTATTTGATAAAGAGATTAATCCAACAGGTAAAATTGTAATTTTCAGTGAATCCAAAGATACTATCAATTATTTAACAGATGAACTTGCTAGAATTGGTTACAGTAAAGTATTGACTGTATCCAGTACAAACAGGAAAAACCTTTTTGATAAAATATCAGAAAATTTTGACGCTAATTATACCGGTGAACACAAAAATGATTACAATGTAATTATTTCCACAGAAGTGCTGGCAGAAGGCGTAAATCTTCACAGGTCAAATATTATAGTTAATTATGATACACCGTGGAATGCCACCCGTTTAATGCAAAGATTGGGGCGCATTAACAGAATTGGCTCTGTTGCTAGTAAAATTTACAATTATAATTTCTATCCCTCTGCAGAAGGCGAAAAACAAATTAATCTGCACAGAACCGCATATATGAAACTTCAGGGTTTTCATTCTGCCTATGGCGAAGATTCACAGATATTTACACTTCAGGAAATTATTGAGCAGTTTAAACTCTATAAATCCGGTGGGCTTGAAGAAGAAGATGTAAGAATAAAATATCTTGAAATTTTGAGAAAATTCCGTGATAACGAACCGGCTAAATTTAAAGAAATTAAAAATCTTCCATTAAAGGCAAGAACTGCAAGAGATTCATTTAATGCTGAAATAGAAAAAGATAAAAATATTGATATAAAAGAACATTCAATTTGTTATGTAAAAGAAGGAAAAAGAAAAGAGCTGTATCTTTCAGGAAATGATAAGAATATTTATCCTCTAATTTTTGAACATGCCGTTAAAATATTTGAAGCATTACCGGAAGAAGATGCAAAGGCAATACCTGAGTGTCACTATGAACAAATTGCAAATGTTATACTGAAATTTGAAGAAGAATTAGCTGAAGATTCTGCAAGTCATTTCACAACTGCTGAAAAAGCCGATGCCAGAACGAATTTTGTCGCAAAAATGCTCCGCACACTTAAACCAAAGGCTGTTACTGATGAATTTGATGATATTTACACCAGGCTTATGCAGTTATTAAATGACGGTACATATATGAATTTAACAACCGAGCTTGAAAGAATAAGGAAGAAAAAATTAAAACCAGCTGAGGAAGAGAAAGAAATTTTGAAAATTGCTAAAAAGTATGTTGGCGCTATTAGACCTGATAAAAATATTCATGATGAAAAACCGGTTATCGTACTTGAACCTGAAATAATTATCAGTGAATCATTCGTTTAAACCGTATAAAAAAGAAACGCCCTGCACAAGTGCAGAGCGTCAGACTAACGAGTCTATCGTTAGCGCTGTTAAAAAGTATTCAAATATAATATAATATATAACATTAATCAATAATGGGAAGTAACTAACTTGGATAGGGTAATAACTTATATTGATGGTTTTAATCTCTATTTTGGGCTTAAATCCAAAAAATGGAGAAGATATTATTGGCAAAATTTACAAATATTAGGTCAGAATTTATTGAAAAGTGAACAGTCTCTTATCTTTACCAAGTATTTTACTGCAATTGTAACATTTCCTCCCGATAAGGCTAAGAGGCAAAAAACATTTATTGAAGCACTTGAATCTCTTAATAACCTTTCAATTTATTATGGAAAGTATCAGATTAATACAAGAAAATGTGTTAAATGTGGTAACATAGCACCAATTCCTAATGAAAAAATGACTGATGTAAATATTGCAGTAGAGTTACTCTCTGATGCATATCAAAATAAATTTGATACTGCCATATTGATTTCTGCCGATAGTGATCTGACAGCACCAATTAATACTGTACTTAAACTATTTCCAGCAAAAAGAATAATATGTGCATTTCCACCAGATAGATACTCATTTGAATTAAGCAGAACAGCTAGTGGTTATTTTACAATTGGTCGAAAGAAATTCGCAGAAAGTACATTCCCAGATGAAGTTACTAATAGAGATGGCTTTAAACTTGTTAAACCTGAATCTTGGAAATAAAAAGAAACGCCCTGCACACGTGCAGAGCGTCAGGCTGGAGATGCTATCTCCGGGGCTGCTATAGTACAAATATAATAAAAATGTTTTTAAATAACCCAAAATATTTCGCTTATGCTGAATAGAACAGAAATTCAGAAAATCTTAGAATCAGAATATAAACAGGATAACTGGCTTAAATTAATTAAATCAATTTCAAGTGAACCGGTTTTACTAACTAAACCCACCAAATTAAATTTAAAAAGTGATCTTGTTAATTCATCTTTAGAGTTGGGCAGCTTCGAAACTACCGATGGTATGAAAATAGGTTTATATGAAATTGAAATTGAACCAAATGTACAGATTGAAAGAAACAGGGTCGGGTTAAGAAACCTTTTAAGAGCGCAATACCGGCAGGTTGATGGCTGTTTTGCTGTTTACTACCAGGGCAGCAAATGGCGTTTTTCATATATTTCAGAAACCAGGGAGCTTGATGAAAACAATGAATGGATTGATAGCAAAACAGAGCCCAAAAGATATACTTATGTTTTAGGTGAGGGTGAAACAATTAGAACTGCTTGTGATAGATTTGAACACTTATTCATAAGTGATAAAAATCTTTCTGATATAAAAGAAGCATTTAGTATTGAAGGCGTTACAGATGAATTTTATTCTGAATTGAGAAATGTCTATAATGAAATTCAGGATTACATAACTGGTATTGATGAAGAAAATAAAAAAGTATTTGCACAATTAATTTTAAATAGATTATTGTTCCTTAGGTTTTTGGAGAAGAAAGGTTGGTTATTTACAAAAGAAGATGATACTCCTGAAATTAGAAAAAAATATTTTAGTATTAAAAGAGATTCACTTGGTAAGCAAAATCAATGGTCAAATTTCTTCGTGCATTTATTCTTTAAAGGTTTAAACAGACCCTCTGTAGCAGGTACCAGAGAGATTACCGATAATATGAAGGAAATTATAGGTTATGTTCCGTATCTTAATGGCGGTTTATTTGAAGAATCTAAAGACTGGAATGATTATGAAATTAAAGTAGATAACAGGCTTTTCTTTGCGGTTTTTGATAAGCTATTCAATAATTTTAATTTTACTGTATCAGAAAATACCCCTTTGGATATTGAGGTCGCATTAAACCCTGACTTACTAGGTTATGCTTATGAAGAAATGATTGCAGAAAGACATGGACAAGGAGCATATTATACTCACCCTACAGAAGTAGGGTTAATGTGCAGGGAATCCATTAAAACATATTTAAAAGAACATACAGAAATTGAATACGATAAACTTATCGATCTTGTAAATGACTGGAATCCTGCAAACCTTATTGAAGATGAAGCACTTGATATTTATAAATTACTTCTAAACGTAAAAATATTGGACCCGGCAGTAGGTTCAGGAGCATATCCTGTTAGAATGATGCAGGAATTAACTGAAATTCACTTTGCTTTATCACAAAAACTTTCTACAGGCACGCTTAAACAAATAGTAAAAAATAAACTTACAGATCCAACAAGTTTTTATGAACTAAAAAGAAGCATCATTCAAAATAACCTATATGGTGCCGATATTGACCATTTTGCTGTAGAAATTGCAAAACTTCGTTTTTGGCTCTCTATAGTCGTTGACTTTAACGAGGATGTAAAAACAGCCAAAGATCTTGAAAAAATTCCAGCATTACCGAACCTGGATTTTAAGCTCCGCACTGGTGATAGTTTATTGGCAATACCCGGTAGAGTAAAAACTGACTCGTTATTTGATGAAAAAAATACTTATGTAAATCTTGATATTTATCTGGCTGATGAGCGCTTAGAAGATTTTTTTAATTCTGAATCATTGGATAAACTAAGAGAACTGAAAAATATTTATTTTGATTTTGAAGAAGCAAGGAAACATGATAAAAGTTTATTAAATATTAGCAAAGATGATTTGAAAGAACAAATTGCGCAATTGGAAATAAGCTTTATTGAAAATATGGGCTTTAAATTACAGGAAGACCCCGAAAGTTTAAAACACATTATTTGGCCAGTCCATTTTGCTGAAATATTTGATAAAAATAACTTCGGGTTTGATATTTGTATAGCAAACCCCCCATATTTAAGGCAGGAAAAAATAAATGAAATGTTCGAAACATTTAAAAGTGATGTTTCAAAAGATGATTTAATAGAAACTTACGAAAAATTGTATCAATCTTTAAGGTTAAAAATTGATAAAAAAAGTGACCTTTATGTCTATTTTTTTTTAAGAGGTTTGAATTTATTAAAGGATAAAGGTGTGTTGTGTTACATTTGTTCTAATTCATGGCTGGATGTTGGATATGGTAGAGCATTGCAAGAGGTACTGTTGCATAAAACTCGAATTATCTCAATTTTCGACAATATTGCAAAAAGGTCTTTTGCAAAAGCTGATATTAATACAACAATTAATTTATTTGTTAAAGATTCTGATATTGATTTCGCAAAAAACAAACGTGTTTTAAGAACTGAAAATATTGTTAAATTTACCGCTTTTAAAAAAGATTTTGATATAAGTACTACATCATTGATTTTCAAACATTTAAATAAAGTTGAATCAATATATGTGAATGCAAATTACAGGTGCTATACAATTTTACAAAAAGAGCTACTATCAAACTCATTTACAGAAGAGCACAAGTATGAAGGTGATAAATGGGGTAGTAAATATTTAAGGGCACCTGATATTTACTTTAATATATTAACAAAATCTAAAAATTCACTTTTAAATTTAGGCGATACATTGTCTTATATAAAGCGAAATACTATGGAAACGTTGGGGAAGTATGAAATTCTTGATTACAATTCTACTAACTCAAATATTATTCCATATCTATATTCCGTTAAAGATGTATCAACAATAAAAATTAAACTTAATAGCTTAAGTAAAAGCATCAAAATATTTACTAAAAAAATTCCAATTTTCATTGTCCCGGATATTATATCAAACAGATTTATTGGCGAGAGATTATTTTTTATTGAAGGGGGGAGGTTTATCGTTAGCGATACTTTTTTTGTCGGCATTCTTCAAAAGAATTATGATAAAAAAATAATATTAACATTATTAAATTCTACTTTTTCTTTATTGGTAACTGAAATAATTGGAAGAAAAAATTTAGGTGGTGGTTTGTTAACAATATATGGACCAGAATTTCGTAAAATATTAATTTTGAAACCAGAATTAATTAATAAAGAATCTTTAAAAGATATTAATGAACAATATGCGAATTTAAGTAATAGAGATATTTCTTCAATATTTGTAGAATGTGGCATTAATGTTAAAAAAGAAATACGCAGGCAAAATCCAACACCAATTCATGATCGTAAAATTATAGATGATATTGTATTTGATTCTTTGGGTTTATCCATTGAAGAAAGAAATGAAGTATATTGGTCTTTATGTGAACTAGTGCAAAATAGATTAAAAAAAGCAAAAAATGTTTAACAAATTAGTAATATATACTATGGCAAATTTAAATTCGATAAACTTATTAGTTATAATTGAATAATATAGATAAATTAGAGGTAATTTTAAACCTTTGGTATATTTACGATGACAAAGGATTTGTATTTTCTTTACAACTCCATTGATCGCCAGATTGACCGTTAGGTTTATGAGCTTTACGGGTTTACTGAGGAAGTGATAAAGATTGTGTATAACTGGAAAGAATCACATTTTGATGTTTCATTATCTGGTAAGCTTAAAAATATAAAGCCAATTGTTTTAAATCATGATAAAAGACATTTAGCATTACAAGGTACAAAATTTGTATTGTTAAAAGATTTATTAAAGGCAAAAAAAATTAGCGATTTAATTATTGATATTAAAAGGAATTGATTAGAAAAATCTTAAACCAGTAAGCATACAAATCACCCAGTTGTTGGCTACGCCTGCTTTAGCAGTGCCACGCCTTGCAGAACGAAGTGCCAGCCTTAAAACCGTGTAACGGTAGAAAGGAAGAAAGGTTGCCAAAGGACTTTACGTTCACCAACAACAAAAGCAGCATGTCACCCCCTACGACTGCCTCTGGCAGTTACGGAGTTAGATGACGCGTCAGGTCTAAGGACCTAATACAAGCAAACGGAGGTACATGCTTAATTCGTGTAATTCGCCTGACTTTTTTGCTGTTTAAAAAGTTGAAATTCCTACCTTCGCTCCGCTCTTTAAGGCAGGCGTGGTTCTCTTTTGATTTTTTACTTTCGTTTTTTCCCCTTGACAATGCCATTAACATATATTATATTTACTTATATATGTATAATGCATATATATAAAAAACGGGTATCCCTTTATTATGGGTAAATTTCTAAAATTTAACGTTTTGTGTGTTCCATTCAGCCAGCCAATATGCCGCAGTTGCATTCACAGTTATATTTACATTCTTAGCCGCATTTACATTTTCATTTACAAAATAGCTGAAATTTCAATTTTCATTTTGAGAAATGCAAAAACTTATATGTTTTGCCCGTTTTCTCATTCAGATTATTGCATAATGATTTATTCTCAACATGAATTTTTTCATTTTGAAACAGTTTCAACATCAATTGCGGGCTGTAATCGCAAAAAATACTGGCAAAACCTCCGAAAAAAAAATTTATTTTCATCATGAGAATGAGAAAGCACTTAAATGCAAAATTTCTCCAAAATTGACAATTCTACTCAGAGCTATTCAATTCAGGAAAGTAAACTCATTTTTACTGAAAAAATTACATCCATTCTATTTAAATTGCGAAATTATTTATTTATTTTCTGCTTAAAGAATTAAAATTTAATATCCTGTTATGAACTATATACAATATTCATCTGTTAAAATTACAGTAACAGGGCAAGTGCAGGGGGTTGGATACAGGTATTTCATTTCAGGGATTGCCCGGGAGATTGGCTTATTGGGCTACGCAAAAAACCTGATTTCGGGTGAGGTTGAAATCATTGCCGAAGGCAGAAAAGAATTTCTTGATGCCTTGATAGAAAAAGCTGCTTCGGGTCCCGAGGGTGCAAAGGTAAAAACCTGCAAAGTTGAATGGCTTGACTTTAAAAAGAAATACGATAATTTTGAGGTATTATAGACAAATTTACAGGAGAAAACCGGAAAATTTCTACTTTAAAGCTTTATTTTCATCAAAAAATAAAATAATTTTACGAAATGATTAAAAAACTCTTTTTTTTCGCCCTATTCATTGGTTTGTTTACAACAA
>JAYTUN010000033.1:0-2675 GCA_043744495.1 Ignavibacteria bacterium | reverse complement strand
TTTAACTATTTAAAACCGTACTATTATTAACATTTAAGATAATTCTTTAAGTCCCTTCGGGATTTGTTAGCTTAGCATGTTAGCTTTATCTATTCATTAATTAATTTAAATTAATCATGAAACAGGCATTTTTATTGATGTTGGTTATCTTTACTATTATTGGCTGTAGTAAAGATAAGATTGAAAACCAAAAAGAAGAATTGGAAGCGATTTCATACACAATATACAGCGATAAAACCGAACTGTTTGTAGAATTCAAGCCTCTGGTAGTAAGTGAAGAAAGCCGATTTGCTGCACACTTCACTATATTGGGCGAGTTCTTTAAACCTATTACTGAAGGAAGTATAATATTAACGCTCACAGGCACAAATGATAATATTACTGTGTCTTCAAATGTTCTGTCTAATCCCGGAATCTTTCGGCTTGCAATAACACCCAATAAGGCTGGTATTTATAAACTTATTTTTGATATAAGAACAAAAGAATACATTGACCAGATTGTAATTGACAGCGTAATTGTATATAATGACATTGAAAGCGCTATTATAAATCAGTCTAAGGATGAAAGCAGCGGCAATGAAATATCATATTTAAAAGAGCAGGCGTGGAAAGTTGATTTTGCAAATCAGGAAGTTAAAAAACAAATGTTCTTTTATACTTTAAGAACAACTGGGCAGATTTTAACCCCGCCAAGCGAGCAGGCAATAATCTCAGCTAAGTCAAGCGGTATTGTTACATTTAACAACAATTCCTATATCAGCGGAATGCCTGTATATAATGGCGAAGCACTTTTTTCTGTATCAGGCAGCAATCTGAATGAACAAAATATAAATGCTGATATTCTTGAAGCTAAATACAACCTTAATAAGGCTAAAGCAGATTATGACCGAGCCTCTGAATTAATTAAAGATAAAATTATTTCAGAAAAAGAGTTCATAACTATTGAAAATACCTATAAAATAGCAAAAACAATTTACAATACGCTGACAAATAACTACACGGGTTCAGGTGTGAGGGTCTATTCACCAATAAGCGGATATATAAATTCCATTAATGTTAAACAGGGAGAATTTGTTGAAGCCGGACAAACCTTAGCAATAGTTTCGCAAAATAAAAAATTAATTCTTAAAGCTGATTTATCTCAGAAATATTTTGATATTATTAATCAAATTCAATCTGCTAACTTTAAGACCCCTGATGGAAAAACCTATGATACTGAATCTTTAAACGGCAGTTATGTGGTTTCGGGAAAATCTACCGGACAGGATAATCCATTAATTCCGATAAACTTTCAAATTGATTACAGAAACGAGCTGTTACCAGGAACATTTGTTGAGGTATTTTTAAGAACAACCAGAATACCTGATGCACTGGTAATTCCTGTATCTGCTTTAATTGAAGAGCATGGTGTATTTTTTGTGTATATACAGACCTCCGGGGAAAGTTTTGAAAAAAGAGAAGTAAATATAACAGGTTCAAATGGTATCCTTGTACAGGTACTTTCGGGAATTAATGAAGGCGAAAGAGTAGTAACAAAAGGCGCATATCAAATTAAACTTTCCTCTATGACGGGAACAATGCCTGCACACGGGCACGAACATTAAATAAAATTAGAATTCAATGTTAAACAAGATAGTTAATTTTTCACTTAATAACAGACTTATAGTAGTTTTAGCTTCTTGCCTGCTATTAGGGTATGGATCTTATATAGCTGTAAATATGGAAGTAGATGTTTTTCCGGACTTGACTGCTCCAACTGTAGTTGTTCTTACAGAAGCACATGGGATGGCTCCCGAGGAAGTTGAACAGTTGGTTACTTTTAAGGTTGAAACATCTGTAAATGGAGCTACTAACGTAAGAAGGGTGCGTTCTTCTTCTTCGGTAGGTTTTTCAATTGTATGGGTAGAGTTTGAGTGGGGAACAGATATCTACAAAGCCAGGCAGATTGTAGCTGAAAAAATAGCAGCTCTTAGCGAACAACTACCAGAAGGAGTAGGAAATCCTACTCTTGCACCCCAATCTTCTATCATGGGTGAAATAATGCTTATTAGCGTAACTTCGGATAAATCAAACCTAATGGAACTTCGTTCTATTGCAGATTGGAACATACGTCCTGCTTTGCTTGCAATTGGAGGTGTATCTCAGGTTGTAGTAATTGGTGGAGATTATAAACAATATCAAATACAAGCCTCTCCGCAAAAATTGAGCTATTATAACATTTCTTTAAATGAGCTTTTACAAACTAGCAAAAACATTAACCAGAACGCCTCGGGCGGATTTTTAAACGAATATTACCAGGAATACATTATCAGGGGTATTGGAAGAACTAGCGATATTGAAGAAATTGGTAAATCTGTTATCAAAGTTGTAAATGGTTTTCCTGTAAAGCTTGAAGATGTTGCTGATATTAAAATTGCGCCGGCAGTTAAGATCGGGGATGGTTCCCTAAAAGGTAAGCCTGCTGTAATTATGACAGTTATGAAACAACCTAATACCAATACGCTTGAGCTGACTAAAAAAATTGACGAATCTATTACCAATCTTTCAAAAAACCTTCCTAAGGATGTTCATATAAATACCAAAATTTTCAGGCAGGCTGATTTTATCAATGCTTCGATAAGCAATATAAATAAGACATTAATTGAGGGATCAATATTCGTAATTATTATATTGGC
>JAYTUN010000032.1:0-10452 GCA_043744495.1 Ignavibacteria bacterium | reverse complement strand
TCACTTTTTCTGTCTGTACATTAGCAAGTACCTGCTGCGATGGCGAAAGCTTAACAGCATTTACATTCGCTCCGCTTATATCATGGTCAGATTCATCTTCTTTGCCCACCTCACTTTTTTTAACCAAATCCATTCCGCATATAGGACACTGCCCCGGCCTATCCTGAATGATCTGAGGATGCATTGGGCAAGTGTAAATTTCTTTTGTGGTTGATTCTGTATTATTCTTTTGTATAAAGGAAATGTAAACCCAATACGACCCGGCAAGTACAATTAATACCAGAACCACACTTAAAATTATTTTTACTGTTTTATTCATATTTTAAAAATTTGCTATAACTATTTTTTTAGATTGATACCTGTTGCTTTTTCAAGCTCGGCTATCATTTTAAGATACATGTTCACTGACTCATAATACATTAGTCTTGCTTCCTGGTACATTCTGTATGCATCAAGCAGGTCAAGAAAGCTGCCCATGTTCGTTTCGTAGGAATACTGTGATGATTTCATGGTATTTTCTGTCTGCGGAATCTGAACGCCATAATAAAAATTCATCGATTCCTTAAGTGAATTCATGTTGTTCACTATTGTAGTTATTTCATTTCTTATATCGGTCTTTTTGGTGCTATATTCTTCTGTTGTAGATTTAATAATTACTTCATTCTTCTTAATGGAATAATCATATTTACCGCTGCTCCATGGTGCAAAGGGGATATTGATGCCAACCATGAAAGCGAAAGCATTTGTTTCTTCAAATGGCAGGATCTTATAACCAAGTTTTATATTAAAATCAGGCATTCGGTTTAACTTAGACATTTCAAGGTCGGTTTGGTTCATAATTATCTTATTGCTTTTCGTTTTCAGGTCGGGTCTGTGAATTAATGCATAATTTATAAGCTTATTAGTTTTATTATCGTTAATATCAAAATTATCCCTGTTTAAAAGATATTCCGTATCAACATCAGAAAAATTTATCTTTGTATTTTCATCAATATTAATTTTTGTAAGCTTAGTAAGCTCAGAATATATATTCCTTCTTTGCATAGTAAGAATATATTCCTCGTTTTTAAGCCGTGAGGATTCTACCTGAGATTTAAAAACTTCCTGCTGCATCCCTTTGCCAACCATATATTGAGCTTCGGCTGCAGTAATAAATGTTTTCATAATAAGCTGGTTATCACGATTTATCTGGATTTTCATATTCACAAGATACAGATCATAATAATTCATCTTTATCATACTCATTATATCCAGAGCCATAGAAAGCCTTTCGCTCTGCATCATGGCTTTGGAATTCAGTACAGACTTTTTCTCAAGTGCAAGTTTACCGGGGAAAGGGAACATCTGGGATACGTAAAAATTTATCATGCCTACTTTTTTGAAATCACTCATAATATCATCAAGCTCAAATTCAACCATTGGGTCAGGTAAATAAGTTTTTTCCTCAGCAAGGTAATCAGATGCATCAATTTTTGTCTGCATTGCAGCCAGTTGCGGATTATTATTCACAGCAGCAAATAACAACTGGTTTAAAGTAAATACCCCAGCTTTACCATACGAATTATTAAATGATGTATCAGCATAGTTACTCGCAGTTTGAATTTTCAGCAATGAATCCAGCACGTTCAGTGATGAATTGAACCTATATACTGAATCCTTCTGTAAATATGAATCAAACCCGCTTTGCGAAAAGCATTCTACGCCAATTGCAGAAATGGTTATAAAAAGAATTAGAATGTATTTAGACATGATGTCATAATCTCAGGTTAAAATAATGAATAGCAGAATTAATAAATTAAATTATTCTACAGTGAAGACAGTAAACGAATTGAGATTATATCAGATAAGAAGAGAGGATGTAATAATAGATATATCAAGTATAGGTAAATGAGATTTATCTATCGCAAAAATAAATTTTGGATTATTTAGAAGAAGTGAACTTTGATTTAAATTAAGTGTTATTACAGCAAAGGAGTTTATATTTTTTAGTATTTCTACTTTTACTATTAATAACAGATTTGAATTTGATAAAACAGTTATTTCATCAGAGCAACATTTGGATTTCGCTTTAGATAAGTTAACACCATCATTAGTATTAGCATTATCGTGATTGCACTCGCAGACTTTGACATCTTCACTCATTCCGCAAAGCATTAAATGCGATGCAAAGCTGAAATTGGATAATATCAGCATTAACGCTATAACGGGGGTGATATATATTCTTATGCGGTTATTCAATATACAAAATTAACAGTTTTTTTTAGACAAATCAAATGATTTTCCTTATAAATAGCAACAAATATGGTATTTATTAAGTTTCATGTAAATTAAAGCTAAATTGATAAATATAATTTATCTAAAATTTCAATAAATCCATATTAATTTTTAAAATAGTTAAAGTTTTTGAACATTATTTTATCATCACCATTTTTTTTGTTTCAGTGTAATCCTCAGCAATAAGTTTATAATAATAAATCCCGCTCCCAAAACCACTTCCATCGAAATCAACTTCATAAATTCCGGGTTTAAGAAGTTCGTTAACCAATGTTGTAACTTCACGACCGAGGACGTCGAACACTTCAATCTTTACATTCCCTTCACTTGTCATTTGGAATTTGATACTTGTAACCGGATTAAACGGGTTTGGATAGTTTTGCGAAAGAGAAAACTTATCTGGCACTTCATTTGAAATTGGATTTATCCCAACAGGTTGTGAATATTTTATGGTGGCATAGTCATAATCTGTTCCGCTTCCAAAACTCTGACCTGTTACATACACATTACCTGAGCCGTCCAAAGCGATTGAATATGCTTTATCCTCACCATTTCCAGGTCCGTTATATCTTTGAACCCACTGTTGTACACCTGAAGTATTGTATTTTATCGTCGCATAGTCATAACTTGTTCCACTTCCAAAACTTCCGAAACTATAACCTGTCACATATACATTACCCGAAGCATCTACTGCTATTGATAAAGCATAATCCAAAACATTTCCCGGTCCGTTATATCTTTGAACCCACTGAACAACACCTGCTGAATTGTATTTGATAGTGGCATAATCTTCTGATGTTGCGAATCCCCAACTATAACCTGCCACATATACATTATCCGAGCCGTCAATTGCGATTGAATTTGCAGCATCACTACTATTTCCCGGTCCGTTATATCTTTGAACCCACTGAACAACACCTGCTGAATTGTATTTGATAGTGGCAAAGTCATAATTTGTTCCGTTTCCTATACTATAGCCAGTCACATATACATTCCCCCCCGAGGACTCGGGGTCAATAGCTATTGAAGATGCTACATCTTCGCCATTTCCAGGTCCGTTATATCTTGCAGCCCACTGCTCAACTCCCGCAGAATTATATTTTATTGTGGCATAGTCAGTATTTGTTCCGCTTCCATAACTCAAACCCGTCACATATACATTCCCCCCCGAGGACTCGGGGTCAACTGCAATTGAACGTGCTTCATCATCACTATTTCCCGTCCCGTTGTATCTTCGTACCCATAGAGAATCACCCGACGAATTATATTTTATTGTGGCATAGTCATACGCAGTACCGATTCCTGTACTCCTGCCTGTAACATACACATTACCCCCCGAGGACTCGGGGTCAACAGCAATTGAATATGGCCTCTCAAAATAATTTGCCGGTCCGTTATATCTTTGAGCCCACTGCTGAACACCAGCGGAATTATATTTTACTGTTCCGTAGTCGCCGAATGTTCCACTTCCAATACTATGCCCTGTTACATATACATTACCCAAGCCGTCTATTACCATTTTGTTTCCATCATCGCTGCTATTTCCGGGTCCGTTATATCTTGTAACCCACTGCTGAATAACCTGAGAATTCACAATTGATAATGAACAATGAATAATGAATAATATAAAAATTATTCTTTTCATTTTATTAATACCATCCTTTTTGTTTGGTTAAAATATTCTGCCTGCCCCGAAACCTCGTGAGTTGTTAATGTATAATAATAAACCCCGCTCGGTAAATCATTTGCATCAAAATCAACTTCATACGTTCCGGGTTGGAGTTGCTCGTTGACCAATGTTGCAATTTCGCGACCGAGAACATCGAAGACAATGAGTTTTACCTCACCCCCTTCCCCTCTCCTAATAGGAGAGGGGTGTCCGTCAGGACGGGGTGAGGTCACTGCAAATCTTATTTTCGTAATTGGATTGAACGGGTTAGGGTAGTTTTGTGAAAGAGAAAAGTTATTCGGAACTTCCGAATTAATATTTATTATTCCAATAGGATTTCCCGTCGGGTCGCGTTTATAATATATCTCATTGTTCCCATCACGAAAGTCATACCATACAACGTGCACAGCTGAACCGGATACTGCGACAGAAGCATACTGCGAAGCAGCAGGGTTATTCGTTAGCCGTGTATCTGTTCCCCAACTTATGCCTCCGTCTGTTGAGCGTTTGTAGTATATCTCATTGTTACCATCACGTTCGTCTTCCCATACCACATGCACAACAGAACCGGATACTGCAACTGAAGGATAATATGAAGCAGAAGAGTTATTCGTTAGCCGTGTATCTGTTCCCCAGCTTACACCATCGTCTGTTGAACGCTTGTAGTATATCTCCTGGTTCCCGTCACGCTCGTCATACCATACAACATGGACAACTTGACCGGATACTGATACAGAAGGGGAAAATGAATTAGCAGTGTTATTCGTTAGCCGTGTATCTGCTCCCCAGCTTATACCTGCATCTGTTGAGCGTTTGTAGTATATCTCATTGTTACCATCACGATCGTCAGCCCATACCACATGAACAACAGAACCTGAAACTGCAACTGAAGGATAATGTGAAGTAGAAGTGTTATTCGTTAGCCGTGTATCTGCTCCCCAACTTGTTCCTCCATCTGTTGAGCGCTTGTAGTATATCTCAAGGTTGGCATCACGGAAGTCCCGCCATACAATATGCACAACTTGACCGGATACTGAGACAGAAGAATGGTATGAATTATTAGGGGCATTCGTTAGCCGTGTATCTGATCCCCAGCTTACGCCTCCATCTGTTGAGCGTTTGTAGTATATCTCAGCATTTCCGTCACGAGTGTCAGTCCATACAACATGCACAACCAAACCTGATACTGAGAGAGAAGGAAGTTCTGAAATATCAGAGTTATTCGTTAGCCGTGTATCTGAGCCCCAGCTTACGCCTCCGTCTGTTGAGCGTTTGTAGTATATCTCAAAGTTCCCATCACGATCGTCAGTCCATACGACATGCAAAACATTCCCGCTTGCTGCTATGCACCATGCATTATTGTAAGATGTATAAGAACTGCCAGGAGCATTTGTTAAGCGGACGTCGGGCTGCCACTGGGCAATTAGTAATGAACAATTAGTAATTAGTAATAGAAAAATTATTCTTTTCATTTTTGTCTCCTAATTTAAGTTCCACAAATATACAACACAAAGGGAGCGTTTCCGCTCCCTAAATTTGAACCCCACAGTCTCCCCTTTACGAAAGGGGAGATACAGAGGGGTTATTTCATCAAAACCCCCGATGGATCGGGATTGACCCAGAGGGTACCCCAGATAAAATAATCCCGAGTGCTCGGGATTATTTTATCATCAACATTTTTTTACTTTCAACATAATCTCCTGCTGTGAGTTTATAATAATAAACTCCGCTGGATAACTTGCTGCCATCGAAGTCTGCTTCATAAGTGCCGGCGTTTAACTGCTCGTTGACTATAGTTTCTATTTCTTTGCCGAGCGCATCGTAAATTACAATCTTTGCAAATGAATTAGTTGGCAATGCGAATTGTATTTTAGTTGCCGGATTAAACGGATTAGGATAGTTTTGTGAAAGAGAAAATGTACTTGGTATTTCACTTGAAACCGGTTCTATTCCAACTGGTACTGAAATAATCCTATAGATTTTGCCGCCGCCTGATGTTGCATACTGACAGACATATAAATTATTGTTCTGGTCAATTCCGAACGATGAGATAAGGAAACTTGCACTTAACAGCAGTTGATTTGTCGGAGGATTTATTCCATCCCAATTTAAAGCCCATATTTTACCTGAACAGTGGTCAGCATAAATATACTTACCAACAAGTCCGGGAATATTTGTTCCTCTATATACATATCCGCCGACTATTACACAACCTTCAGTGTGGCTATAGACCCAAATCGGGAAAGTCATCCCCGCTGTGTCACAAGGCGGCCAATAACAAGAGTAACCTTCCCACATTCTCCATCCGTAATTTTTCCCATTCTGAATAATATCAATTTCTTCCCATGCACCTTGACCGGGGTCTCCTGCCCATAATCTGTTAGTTGGTAAATCAAATGAAAACTTCCAGGGATTTCTCATTCCCCAGGTAAATATTTCCTGCCTCCATCCCTGTGAATTACCATAAAATGGATTGGTAGGAGGGATTGAGTAATTATTACCGCCTGCAGATGAATCAATATTTATCCTGAGAATTTTTCCCAATAAAGAAGTTCTGTTTTGAGCAACATTTTCAGGGTCACCTCCAGGACCACCGTAACCGATTCCCATATAGAGAAAGCCATCGGGTCCAAAGGCAATTTTCCCTGCATTATTAACCGGTATTTCACGGGGGATAGTCATAATAATTAATTCACTGCTTTTTAAAGCTGAATCCGGGTTCGTCGGGCTTGTAGTATAACGCGCAATTATGGTTCTCAGCGGAGTTTGTTCAGTAGTATAAAACACAAAAAAATATCTATTGTTTAAGTAATTAGGGTGAAAAGCTATACCTAGTAAACCAGGTGTATATCCAGTTTGAGTAACTCTGTCTGATATATTCAGAAAAACTTTGGGACTTATTACTGACGAGTCATTAGGGAACACATAAATAAGACCCCTTTGCTGGGTAACAAATATTCTGTTTGTCCCGTCATTTGAAGAGACCATTTCGGTGATAGAGGTAAATGATAAATTTGGATATGCATCCCTTAGTATGTATTGCTGTGAATTTGAATTAGAGTAACCAAAAAATATAATTAACAATATTACTTTGATGCAAATATTCCCTTTCATTTTTATTTCTCCTTTTTCAGTATAAAGTAAAAATATTTTCCATAGAAAATAAACCTCTTTTGATAAGGCTTTAAATTAAAAATGTTTTGAACAACTTCAAGAAGTTGAGCCAAAAGACGATGTACAAACTTATTATTAATTATTTCTCAACAGGGGGCTTGTGAACAGTAGATTTACCAAATTATACTATGTTGATATTTCAATCAAGTGGAATAAATTTATATCTAAGTAAATTTCCCCTTATAGTTTTAACTTTGTAAAACGATTTTAACTAGTCAAGTCTAAAATCAATCACAATATTTCTGTTTTTGCTTGTTTTGAATGGTGTATAATAACATAACCTGTGTATAATAAGATAACCTGTATATAATAACTAACCGTCCTGTTATTAATTTTCTATATTATCCAAGTTTTCCGTTCTAATTAGCACCTTGAAAATAACCTAAAAATGCTTAATTTTGTGTATATGTAAAGCCGTAAAAGTTAATTTCATTCATTTTTAAGGGATTAAGTGAAGAATACTAAGATACTATTATTAATTTCCGTTGCGGTTATATTTGGAATTAACTTAATTTCAGGCTCAATCAACTCTTATTACTATCAAATTATTATTTACTGCGGTATTAATATAGTACTTGCTACAAGTCTTAACCTGATAAACGGTTATACGGGTCAGTTTTCACTGGGGCACGCCGGATTTATGGCTATTGGCGCTTACGTATCAGCTGCGCTAAGCACATATTTTGCACCAACACTGCTCAGCATTTTAGGTGACGGAGTTCTTGGTAGAGCGATTTGGTTTATATTAGTGTTAACAATTGGCGGAGCGGGTGCAGCAATGGCTGGTATTATTGTGGGTGTGCCATCACTTAGATTAAAGGGGGACTATCTTGCAATTACAACATTAGGCTTTAGCGAAATTATCCGCGTAGTAATACAGAATCTGAATGTAATTGGTGCGTCGCAGGGATTCCGCGGTGTTTATGTTTACGATAACGGTGTAAGAAGTTTGGAAATGGTTCCTGAACTTAGCAAAGTAGCTTATAAGTTTTATGATATCCCCAAGTACACCGATTTCTTTTGGGCATTTTTAGTTGTTGCCATAATAATTTTCGGCATAACTAATTTAATGCGTTCAACTTATGGACGCGGATTTATTGCTGTTAAAGATGATGAAATTGTCGCTGAAGCAATGGGTATTAATACTACAAGATTTAAAGTTACAGCATTTATTATAGGCGCGTTTTTTGCAGGAGTTGCAGGCGGTCTTTATTCACACTTCCTCCAGTATATAAACCCCGAAGATTTTAATTTCCTCCGCTCAATTGAAATTGTAGCAATGGTAATTCTTGGCGGAATGGGAAGCACTTTTGGAGTGGTTATAGCAGCAATAGTTCTAACCATATTACCTGAATTACTTAGAGACGTTCAGCAGTACAGGATGATAATTTATGCTTTGTTGCTTATTATAATGATGTTAATAAGACCGCAGGGTCTATTTGGAATTAAGCTCGAGCGAAAAAAGAAAAAAATATCACCGGAAGCGCCTCCTGATGTAACTTTGAAAGATTAAGGATAACTGGATATTGGATATACTCACTTTAAATAATTGCACAATTAGATTCGGCGGGTTAACTGCGGTTGATTCATTGAATGCAACCGTAAGACAAAATGAGCTTGTTGGTTTGATCGGTCCAAACGGCGCTGGAAAAACAACTGTCTTTAATATTATTACAGGTGTATATGACCCAACCGAAGGAGACGTACTTTTTAATGGTGAAAGCATTGTTAAATATAAGCCATATCAAGTTACACATAAAGGTATTGCAAGGACTTTTCAGAATATCAGGCTTTGCCAGAGCTTATCTGTAAAAGATAACGTAAGGATCGCATATAATAACAGCTGTAGGGCTAAGCTGGTCAGCTCTGTATTGCAGCTTAAGAAGTACCATTTTGAAGAAAAGGAAATTGATGATGAGATCCATGATCTGCTTGAGATCTTCGACCTGCACGTTGATAAGGATGAATATGCCAAAAACCTGCCGTATGGCGACCAGAGAAAGCTTGAAATAGTAAGAGCGCTTGCTACTAAGCCAAAGTTGTTACTGCTTGATGAACCTGCAGCGGGTATGAATCCATCAGAGAAAAAAGATTTAATGAAATTAATTCAGTCAGTTAAAGATAAGTTTGGTGTTTCAATTTTGCTTGTAGAGCATGATATGAGCGTGGTTATGGGTATTTGCCAAAGGATATATGTTATTGATTACGGCAAAAAAATTGCTGAGGGCAAACCTGAAGAAATTCAGAAGAATCCAAAAGTTATTGAAGCATATTTAGGTGAACCGGCAAAATGATTGCGGATTTCGGATTTTAGATTTCGGAATGAAAGAATTTATTTACTTTAATATAGTTTTTTCAGCTTAAATTTAATTTATGACACCTCAAGAACTAAAAGATAAATGTAAAAAATTTGCTTTAAGGATTTTCAAAATGACTGATTCTTTGCCAAATACAAAAGCAGCGAATGTAATCGCTAACCAGATTCTTCATTCATCAACATCAATAGGGGCAAATTACAGAGTAGCTTGCAGAGCAATATCAAAAGCTGATTTCATATCAAAAATAACAGTTGTTGAAGAAGACGCTGACGAAACGTTATTCTGGCTTGAATTGATAAATGAATCAGGGATGATTAAATATGACAGAATTAAACATTTAATGATTGAGGCTGATGAATTTGTTGCAATTTTTACCAGCAGCGGCAAGACTGCAAAATTAAATAATCCGAAATCAACAATCCGCAATCCGAGATCCGGCTAATGTTAAAAGTAGAAAATCTAATTGTAAATTACGGAGTAATAAATGCTATCAGGGGTATATCAATTAACGTCCCTGAAAAATCAATTATCACACTCATTGGCGCTAATGGCGCAGGCAAAACAACTACACTCCGAGCTATTTCAAGCATTGTAAAAGCAGCCGAAGGCAGTAAAGTAATTTATGATGACAAAAATATAACAAATCTGCCCGCTCATAAAATTGTTGAGTTAGGTCTATGCCAGGTACCTGAAGGCAGGCTGATATTTGCAAATCTAACAGTAAAAGAGAACCTTGAAATGGGTGCTTACTTAAGGAAAGATAAGCAGAACTTCAGCAAGGATCTTGATTTTATCTTTGCGATCTTTCCCAGGCTTAAAGAAAGAATAAAGCAGCCCGGAGGAACGCTCTCTGGTGGCGAGCAGCAAATGCTAGCAATATCAAGGGCATTAATGTCAAAGCCTAAAATGCTGCTGCTTGATGAACCTTCGCTTGGTATTGCTCCGCTGCTTGTAAAAATAATTTTTGAAAAGATAGTTGAAATTAATAAAACTCTTGGAGTTACAATTTTACTTGTA
>JAYTUN010000031.1:0-10786 GCA_043744495.1 Ignavibacteria bacterium | reverse complement strand
CATGGCTGAAGCTAAATATATTTTCATTAATAATACACGAGTTAATACTCGTAGTTAAAATAAAAACAATGATTTGCAAGCTGAGCGGTCAACTTGAGATATATAAATATAATATTTATCTTCTTGTTTTTCTACACTCTAAGTGTGTATTTTTTACCCTTTATAACTAATAATTGGTATTATATAGTAAAAAAATTAAACAAATTTTTGGCACGAAAATTGTGATATAAATAGTCAAATATGCACATCAAAGGAAATTTAATCTAATTCACATGAAAAAAATAATATACTCACTTCTACTTTTAACAGCCGCGTTAGTTTCTTATTCATTTACATCTATGCAGGAAGCAGGCGACGCATTACCTGGTTATTCAGGAACTCAGAGTTGTGTTTGCCACTCAAGTACAAACTGATCCTACCCTTACTGACTGGAGACAGCCAACTGATTCTGCATTAGCTGATACACTTAACAGGTGGTTCAACAGGCAAAACTGGGTAATTGGCATTCAGAATATTTCAACGGAGGTTCCGGAAAGATATGAATTAAGACAGAACTATCCTAACCCGTTTAACCCAAGTACAATGATTGAATTTGCTATTCCAAGATCAGAGAATGTTTCTATAAAAATTTACGATATAACAGGAAGAGAAGTTTACAATCTTTTAAATATGGATATGAAATCAGGCACATATAAAGTTGATTGGTTAGGTATAAATAATATTGGCGATGATGTTTCTTCAGGTGTATATTTCTATAGAATTATTGCCGGAGATTATGTTCAGGCAAAGAAAATGATACTTGTAAGATAATTGCATTAGATTCAACTCCTTTTTTATGAAACCCCCGTCCCGGGTACCCGGGACGGGGGTTTTTGTTTATTGAACCTTATAAATACCGGTTTTGGGTGATAAATATTATTATGATTTCTATTTGTTGCCATTAGCAATAAAGCAGCGATTAAAATCATATTTTTAATTGATAATGGTCATAGTATAAACTGCCTTATATCTTTAATTTTGTAGTGGATATTAGAGGTTTAATTAACCAGATCTCTAATTTATTGCAGAAGTATATATGATATTAAACGGCAAGCTCATAGCAGGCGATCATACATTCATATGGAATGCAATTAACAGCTCCGGTTCATCTGTAAACAGCGGTGTTTACTTCATGAAAATAAATATTGGTGGAATTGTTGATACAAGGAAAATGATTTTGATTAAATAATGCTTTAAATGTTCATTTTGTTCTTTTTAATTGAACCTGCAATCACCAATTGCAGGTTTTTTATTTTTAATAGTTTTATAATTTACTCAAGTTGATCGTCCTAGATACCGAAACCGTCCCGAGCACTCGGGACGGTTAATTATATAGGGTCTACTATATAATATTACCGGCTTTCATTTTATAATACAGGAGTATATTTGAATATTTATTTCACAGGAATATAAATTGTAAAAGTAGTACCTTTACCTGCAAGGGAGCGCACTTGGATAGAACCACCATGTTCATTTATTATTCTTTTTGCTATTGAAAGTCCCAGCCCTGTGCCTTTACCGTAACCTTTTGACGAGTAAAACGGGCGGAATATCTTTTCAATATTTTCTTTTGGGATGCCCGGACCGTCATCGGTTACTTCGATGTAAATTGAAGAGGAATTAGCCCTGGTTTTAATTGTTATTTCGCCTTTGCCGGTAAAAGCCTGAATTGCGTTAATAACAAGATTTGAAATAACCTCATCAATTTGAGCTTTATCAACAAAAATATTTGGTAAATCTTTATCTATAGATCTTTTTATAGAAATATCTTTTTTCCCGATTGAAAATTTAGATTTGCTGATAATTTCTTCAATTAACACATTTATATCTGTATTTGTTTTTTCTACGTTAATAGGACGCGAGAAATTAAGAAGTCCCCTGAGCGATTTGGTAATTCTAGTAGTTTCTTCAACAATTGTACTTAGTTCTTCATAATCCGGCTGACCACTGTTTTTATTAAGCAGCAGGTAATCGGCATTACCGGAAATAATATTAAGCGGATTTGAGAGGCTGTGTGCTATACTTGATACAACTTCCCCTATAAGAGCAAGATTTTCTTTTTCAATTAATTCCTTTTGAAGCTTTTTAACAGTTGTCATATCTCTTAAAATACCAACACTGCCAATTGTATTAATATCTTTATCATCATATATGGCAAACCTTGAAATACTTACATTAATAATACCACCAGATTTGGTTATACGTTCGCTTTCATAATTTGCAAGAAATCCATTCCTCGATACCTCATCAATTAAAAATTTCTTTTCTCCTTTTTTAAGGAGATAATCAGGTATTAGAAAATCAAATTCCTTTCCCATGACCTCTTCTTTTTTATAGCCAAAAAGAGTTTCAGCACCTTTATTCCATAAAAATACTCTGTAATTAGTATCCAGACCTATAATTGCGTCAATTGAATTGAGTATAATATCTGAAAAAAACTTTTCATGAGCTGATTTGCCGTCTTTCATAAGTTTCATCATAGAGCCAAGGCATAACTCAACTTCTGTTATGATCTCTTCTATCTGTATATACCCGAGGTCTGTACTTTTACGGATCTTATCCCTGAGCTGTTCTTTTTGTCTTGTCAGCTCTGTTATCAGCATTTGTTCCAATTAATCAACCTCCCATTGCTAATTTCTTACAGCAAATATAGCTAATGAATATTTTTTAGTGAATGATACTGCTCATAATATTAGATGATAAATGTCATAGTATTGAAAATAACAGTTCACTAATATAAAGAAATATGTTATAAGTATTAAAGCTATATGTAGTTTAGGGTTTTTTATCTTAATAAACAACAATAAATATTGACCTCACCCCTCCAAAGGAGTCCTTCGGACCTCACCCCCTAACCCCCTCTCCCAAATGGAGAGGGGAAAAAAAGCCTCAAAATTAAAGGTTTCACTCTCCACTATGTTAGTTAGAGAAGTTGCCGATGACTCGACTCGTCAAGAGCCGATAGAGTAAAAGCAGTATTTTGTTAGTTTTTACTAATGTCGTTCAAATAGTTTTTATATAATTTCAGTCTATACTAGTTTAAATATCGGCCAATATAATTCAAAATTTATACTAATTTTGTTAAAACAGCCAAATTTTACCGAAATAATCGGCCAATACATCGGACATTTACACTGATATTTAATATATATTTGATTATTTTTACAAAGAATTAATTGATTAAGATTGTTGTAAATTGAGTAATTATAATACAAATATAGAACCGCTTTTACCTTCATTAAATTATGAATTATTAGTCGAAAAATGTTTGAAATTAGTCAGCCTTTCCGGTGGGCTTGGCTCTAATTTAAGTGCAGATACTTTGCATGAAATTTCGAAGTTAGTTATTAACATGAATAGTTATTATTCCAACCTTATTGAAGGAAACAGAACTACACCATTTGAAATTGAAAAAGCATTATCCCATAAATTTTCTAAAGACTCTGAAAAAAAGAGCAAAGAATATGAACATATTGCCCATATAGAAGTACAAAAGCTTATTGATGAAAAATTAAATTCTAACAATAATTATAACATCTGCACTTCTGATTTTATTTGCGGATTGCATAAAGAATTCTATGACAGAATTCCAAAAGAGTTCAGGAAAATAAAAGATACAAATGGCAACGAAGTTGAATTAATTCCCGGTAAACTTAGAGATTTCAATGTTAAAGTTGGAGATCATATTCCCCCTTCACATATATATATTAAAGATCTTTTAGAAAAATTCTGTTCAGGTTATTTGCCTGATAAGCTCTCAGGAACAGATAAAATTATTGCGGCTGCAGCTTCACATCACAGGCTCACGTGGATACATCCATTTCCTGATGGAAATGGCAGAACTGCACGATTATTTACTCATGCTTATTTAATTAAAGCAAGCATTAACAGCAAGGATTTATGGTCAATATCACGGGGATTTGCAAGTAACCGTTACATTTATTATAGCAATCTTGCAAACGCAGACGAGAATAGTTTAAATGACTATGATTGAATAGGGAATTTATCTGATAAAAGGCTTTCAGAATTTTGCAGTTATTTTTTTGATATTTCAATTGAACAGATCAAATTTATGTCATCTTTATTCTATTTCAAAGATTTGTTTGAGAGGATTAAAAGATTTTCCGAACAGGAACATGACCTTAAGCCTGAATCATTTCTTATCCTAAAAGAAGCATTTATTAACGGAAAAATAAAAAGAGGTGACGTTCCTAAAATATCCGGACTTGCTTAAAGAACAGCAAGACGTGAGTTAAATAAGTTTTTGGATAAAGGACTACTAAAGAGTGATACACCTAAATCACCTGTTAAACCGGGTTTCCCTGTTCTTGCAATGGAGTATTATTTCCTTAAACTATACCCAATAACGTAACTATATTATAAATATTTTTATTCGCATTTTTGAATATTTCAGGAAATATTTCACAAATGACAAGTCTAAAAAATAAAATAGTACTAATTACCGGTGCATCAAGCGGTTTTGGTGAAGCAACTGCAATTGCATTTGCAAAAAAAGGTGCTAAAATTATCATTGCAGCCAGAAGACTTCAAAAACTTAAAGAATTAGAATCTGATATAAAGAAAAAATACAAAGCAGAAGTTTTAGTAATAAAACTTGATGTCAGAAAGAAAATTGATGTATTTAAAGCAATAAAAAAATTACCGGTTAAATGGCATAACATTGATATATTAGTGAATAATGCAGGTTTAAGCAGAGGACTTAACCCATTGCACGAAGGAAAAATGCTGGATTGGGACGAAATGATTGATACTAATGTTAAAGGTCTGCTTTATGTTTCAAGGGCTGTAATTCCAAACATGGTAAAAAATAATAAAGGGCACATAATAAATATCGGCTCTATTGCAGGACATGAAGTCTATCCAAAAGGAAATGTTTATTGTGCAACGAAGCATGCTCTTGATGCCATAACCAAAGGAATGAGGCTTGACCTGGTTGATACTGATATCAGGGTAACAACAATTGATCCGGGGCTGGCGGAAACCGAATTCAGCATCGTTCGCTTCAGAGGAAATTTTAATAAGGCTAAAGCTGTTTATACAGGAATAAAGCCGTTAACACCTGCAGATATTGCTGATGCTGTAATATATGCAGCAAGCAGACCGTTAAATGTAGTTGTTGCCGAAATGATACTGCTTCCCAATAAGCAAGGTTCAAGTATGGTTGTACACAGAAATTAATTGAAACTTAAACTTGTATAAGTTAAACTGAAAATTTGATAGATACTGAATTAAAAGAAAAAGACTGTAATATTATAGAGCTTGATATTGAAGGAATGGATTGCCCTTCATGCGCTATGAAAATTGAACGCCGGCTTAATAAGTTAGATGGCATTCAAAATGCAAAAGTTGATCTGGGAAGCGAGACTGCGAGTTTTGTTATTTCCGATACCGGAGTTGACCTTAACTTCATTAAAAATGAAATTGATAAGCTTGGCTATAAAGCAATCGAACAGCAGACCGATGTTGACGAGCTTAAAGCTGAGCAAGAAAAGTTAAAAGCAAAAAAGCTTTTCAAAAAGAAAATTATCACTTCTATTTCCCTATCGGTAATAATAGTAATACTTGGAATGAAAGAGCATATTGGGTTCCTTTCATTACTTTCACAGGATGCTGCAAACTGGATATCGCTCCCCTTTTCAACAATTGTGGTATTCTGGTGCGGCGCAAAATTCATAAAAGGATTCCTTACAGATATCCGTGCACGCTCAGCGGGTATGGATTCATTAATAGCTATCGGCACACTTTCGGCTTACTTTTATAGTATTGTAATTCTTTTATTCCCTTCAATTTCGGGTGAACATCATCACATGGTATATTTCGAAAGTGCCGCTATGATAATTACTTTCATCCTGCTTGGAAATTATCTGGAATTTAACTTAAAGAACAAAACACATTACGCCATTAAGGCTTTAACAGATCTGCAGGCAAAGAAGGCTGTTGTAATCAGGAATGGTTCTGAATTTGAAATTCCCATAAAGAAAGTTAAAGTGGGTGATATTGTTCTGGTTAAGCCGGGTGACAGGATTCCCATTGACGGCATAATTACCGAGGGCAGTTCAAGTGTTGATGAGGCAATGATGACAGGCGAAGCATTGCCTATAGAAAAAATAGTTGGTGATAATGCTTTAGGAGGAACGCTGAATCAGAACAGTTATCTGAAAATTAAGACTGAAAAAGCTGTTAATGATTCACTGCTATCAAAGATAATATCACTGGTTAAAGATGCCCAAAAATCAAAGCCAAAAATTCAACGAATAGCCGATAAAGTTTCTGCCGTTTTTGTACCTATTGTTATAGTAATTGCAGTAGTTACATTTTTTGTATGGTTCAGTGTAATTGACGAGACTTTAAGTTACTCACTGCTTAAAGCAGTTACAGTGCTTATTATTTCCTGTCCCTGCGCTCTTGGATTGGCTACGCCAATAGCAATTGTGCTTGGTGTTGGTAAAGCTGCCGAAAATAAAATCCTTTTTAATAATGCAGAAGCGATTGAAAATGTAAATAAAATTGATACAATTTTATTTGATAAGACTGGTACTTTAACTTATGCAAAGTTTGATATTAAAAAAGTGATCTCATATAACAATTATTCAATTGATGAAATTCATAAACTGGCTGCATCAATAGAAAATTTTTCAGAACATCCCATTGCTAAGGCAATAACTGCAGCGTATCTGAAAGATCCTTTGGATAAGCAGAAACATTCTGAGTTGTATCCTGTTGAGGATTTTAATATTACATCCGGCATTGGCGTTACAGGTAAAATAAACGGCAAAACATATAAAATTGGCGGAGCAAATCTTTCAGCAAAAGAAAATTTAGTAAATACCGTAAAGCCGGCTTCTAAAAATATTTGTTTATATGAAGATGACACTTTAATTGGCGAAATTGAGCTAAGCGATAAGATCAAAGAAAATGCCAAAGATATTTTAAACAGACTAAAAGCGGATAATTACAAAATCGCAATGATAACCGGTGACAGCTTTGAAACGGCATCTGAAATAGCTTCTCAGCTAGGCATCACCGATTTCAAAGCCCAGGTTTTACCTGATAAAAAACAGGAATATGTAGCTGAACTTCAGAAAAATGGTGCACGGGTTTCAATGGTTGGTGATGGCATAAATGACGCCCCGGCTCTTTCTAAAAGTGATCTAGGAATAGCTATAGGCACGGGACAGGATATAGCAATACAATCAGCAGATGTAATTTTGGTAAAGGGCGACCTTGAAAATATACTGGCGCTTTTTAAAATATCAAAGAAGACAATAAGAATTATTAAACAGAATATATTTTGGGCATTCTTTTATAATACGGCTGCTATACCCATAGCAGCGGGAGTATTTGTGGGTATTGGGCTAAGTGTTACGCCTGTAATGGCTTCTATGCTTATGGCGGCAAGTGATTTAGTTACAGTATTTTTAAATTCTATGAGGCTTAAATATATGAAAATTAAGTAGTTTACAGTTTTGTTCACTGAAAAAGATTTTTTTTTGGGAACAAACTTTCATAAAACTTGTTTATATTTACGTTATTAGTTACAGATAACTAAACTTTAAAAGGAGACGAAATTGGGCAAAATAATACGGCCTGCCTAGCCGACAAATTTAAAAAACAAGTACTTATCTGTAAATGATTGAAAATCAATAATAGTAGTCTAATAAGAATCTAATCACATTCAATAATATTTAAAGGAGAATAATAAATTGAAAAAATTAGTTGCGTTATTTATAGTAGTAGCAGCTTTTTTAAGCATCAACAGCAGCACAACATTTTCACAGCCTCAAATCATTATTAATGTAACCGGTGGATATAACTTACCTATGGGTGATTTAAAAGGTAACTTCCCTGATTCACTTAACGGTTCATTTGCTGATTCAAATACTTATTTAATCAAGCAGGGTTTTAATTTCGGGTTAACCGGTAAATATGCATTAGGAAAGAAGAGAAACCTAAGAATAAATCTTGGATTTGATTATAATATGTTCAGCCAGAACAAAGATTATACAAGAACTTCAGGAACAATTGCATTTAAGAATAAAATGAACATAATTAACATAGCTGTCGGTGTTGAATATGCTTTCCAGCCAAAAGGTAAAATTAATCCATATTTAGGTTTAGATCTTGGAGCATATTTATATAGTGGTAACTCTGAAATATCTGGGGGAACTGGTAATGATACAATTTTTAATAAGAAAGGTGACCTAAAATCCGCATCAAGATTCGGTGGTGCTATTGGCGGCGGTATTGAATTTGCATTAAGCAAACAGATTGGTGCTAACTTAGGATTCAAGTATCATATGGCTAACCTAATTGGCAAAGAATATGATACAACAGCTTCAGTTGTAAACGAATACAGACTTCAGGATAAAGAACATACAGCCGGAACGATTACACACGCTGCTAGGAATATTGGATATTTACAGATATCAGCAGGTATTTCGTTCTTGTTAAATCAGCCTAAGAAAACGACAAAAAAATAAATAAAACTAAGTTATTTGTTTTACAAGGGAGTCTCTAAAAGACTCCCTTTTTTATTAAGTAAAATGGTAGCAGTATATTCTTATTTAAGCATTTTATTTTGAAATAAAAAAACTTGGAATCTCAAATTATCTAAATGCAAGAAAAATATATGCTTAGAGTGGCAAAAAGTATCATTTAATGATACTTTTTAAATGATGTATCTGTTTAAGAATTTTTATATTATATTTGTTTATTATACGAAGCATGTTGAACGGCCTGCCTAGCCGCCAAACTTAAAAACACGTACTTATCTGTAAATGATTGAAAATCAATAATAATTAATTAAAAAGAATCTAATCACATTTCAAAAAAATATTTAAAGGAGAAAAATAAATTGAAAAAATTAGTTACGTTATTTGTAGTATTATCAGCTTTTTTATTTAGCACCACAGAATCAAACTCACAAAACTTTTTTGTAAAAATCGGTGGCGGTTACGCTTTAGGCTTAGCAACCTCTTTGTTACATGGTTCAAAAGATAGCGCTACAGAAACAGGATATTATGGTTCTTATGGTCAAGGTATTCTTCCTTCATTTTCACTGGGATATTTGTTTAATAAGAACATTGGAATTGAAGTTAATACCATATATCTTCTTGGTAAGAAATTTGAAGTTACAAGTACAAAGGATGGAAAAACAAAAACAACAAAACATTTTGGTGGAGGAATTATGATATCACCTTCAATTATGGTACAAGCACCAATGAAAAGTATGACACCTTATGCACGTTTAGGTGCAATAATTGGTTTAGTTAAAGTTAAATCAGAATATACCGAAACAGGTACTAGTGCTAAAACTGGAACTGATAAATTTGAAGAATCAGGTAAAATGGGTTTAGGTATGAATGGAGCTTTCGGAATAAAATTCAAAGCCGGAAAAATGCTGGATATTTTTGCTGAACTTTATGGGCAAGGCATGACCTATGGTCCTGAAACAAGAACAAACACGGAAACTTACACCGGGGATACACCTGAAAAAGTAGTAACATACTCAGAAGAATTCCCAAAGAATGCATCAGATACTGAATTAACACCTAGACATCCTTTTAGTAACTTCGGCTTAAATATAGGAGTAGTTTTAACATTTGGTAAAACTCCAAAAACCAAATAATTTACAATGTTGTTTAAAGCTTCACAAGGGAGTCTGAAAAGACTCCCTTTTTTATTGTATAAAATTTCAGGATTTTGCAGTAATATGAAAACAATATTAATATTACTATAACAGGATAATAGATGAAAAGAATATTTGCATTATTTTTTATTCCGAGCATCATTTTTATATTCAGCATTTTTTCAGCAGGCTTATTGTATGCACAGCCAAAGTTTGTAATTGATGTTACAGGCGGCTACAGCCTGCCATTGCTTCAGCTTAAGGGTACAATTGACTCAGCCAACAGCCAAAGCGGTGAATCATACTTCATGAAAACCGGATTTAATGTGAGCATGACCGGTAAATATGCCATAGATAAAAAAAGAAAGATAAGAATTACTTTTGGCGGAGTTTATAATAAATTTACAGGTCAGCAAACATACTCGCATACAAATACCATTGATTTCCATACAAATCTAACATTAATTTCGGCTAATTTAGGTGCAGAGTATTCATTTACTCCAAAAGAGAAAACAGCTCCGTTTATAGGACTTGAGTTTACAGGTAACTTTTTAAATGGAAAGACTGAAGAAATGGTAACTGCTTCATCAACTGTTGACCATGAGACCATTGGTACAACTATAACCAATCTTAAATCAGCAAGCAGGTTTGGCTTTGCAGTGGGCGGTGGCGTTGATGTTGCCTTCAATAAAAGCATAGGAGCTTTGTTTGGTTTTAAATATAACTTTGCTAATATTATTGGTAAGCAATACAGCGCAACATCAGCAGCCGGTGAATATAACCTGAATGATAAGGAAAGCGGCAGCTTAAAGGCAAAAAATATTATGTTTTTCCAGATATATTTAGGTGTATCCTTCTATTTGGGTCAGCAGAAAAAAGCGAAGTAGATTAATAAATTTCATGTAAAGAGGCAAAGGTTGATAAGATGTCCCAGAGGGTGCCCGCTTCGCCTACTTCCTTTGCGAGGCGCTTTGTGCCGAAGCAATCCTATGAGGAGACGATAAGATGACCCAAGAGGGTGCCCGCTTCGCCTACGGCTCGCAAATGATTGATGAGATGTCCAAGAGGGTGCCCGCTTCGCCTACTTCCTTTGCGAGG
>JAYTUN010000030.1:0-10868 GCA_043744495.1 Ignavibacteria bacterium | reverse complement strand
ATCTACCGAAGCAAAAGATAAGGCAATGAAACTTGAACCCGAAAACCCCAGGTTTTACTTGATTGACGGCTTTATAACTTTCTACACTCCCGAAAGTTTTGGCGGCAGAGTTGATAAAGCGCAGCCGATGTTTGAAAAATCATGGGAATATTTTAAGAGCTATAAGGCTAAGGATGAAACGTATCCCAACTGGGGCATTGACCAGGCTGCGGGTATGGTTGCGATGTGCTATATTAAGAACGGCAAAATGGATGACGCCAAGAAATGGATAGATATGGGGCTTGAAGTAAAGCCTGAATCGAATTTCATTAAGGGATTTGTGATGACGGAATACGAGAAGGGTAAAAAGTGATTTTCATTCTTTTATTCGTGCCACGAATCGTGGGTTCTACTTAGCTTTTAAGTAATGTGATTCTTTCAATTCGATTAAGTTTTTAAATTCATGTTTTCGTGGCACGAATATCTTTTTTCATTTTATTCAGTATAAATCTATTATTGTTCTTTATCTACTTTTAAAACACCTGTTTACCATCAATAACTGCCTAATTTATCCTTATTATGTTGAATATTTTTTTGTATATCAATATATTTATGAGTAAGTTAACCAAAAATAAGTTCAAAATGAAAAAAATTACTTTTGTTTTAGTTATGCTTTGCACATTCAGTATCAGCGAATAATTTTCCCAGTTTATGCATGCTGGCATTTCAACAAGACTATATAACCGTCTTAAAATGTCATCATCTCAGGACAACATTAAAATATTAGTTTTATTAAAAGATAGAGTTGATATTCAGGCACTTGATAAGAATTTATACGAAATAAATGCTTCTGCTGAGCTAAGAGCAAAAACTGTAATAACAGCTTTAATGCAGAAAGCAGCAGTTACTCAACCGCCAATATTAAATTTCCTTAGTCAAAGAATGACCGAAGGAAAGGTAAATGAATATAAGTCATACTGGATAACTAATTACATTTGGGTTGATGCGAAGCCTGAAGTAATTTATGAAATTGCTTCTATGATAGAAATTGATGAGATAGATATCGATGCAGAACTTGATTATGACAGACCCTTTGACTTTGAGCCAGCCGGCGAAAAAGATGCGAGTTCGGAACCTGGGTTAAAAGTAATTAATGCTGATAAACTATGGGCAATAGGTATCACCGGAAATGGAAGACTTGTTATGAGCGAAGATACAGGAGTTGACGGAAATCATCCTGCATTGAATTATAAATGGAGAGGCAGTAATGGATGGGCATGGTATCATGCATGGTTCGACCCGCCGGGTGCAACCCAATTTCCTAATGACTGCGATAACCACGGTACACATACAACAGGAATTATGACAGGACGCGCAGGAAGTGACACAATTGGCGTAGCCCCTGATGCTCAATGGATAGCAGCAAAAACTATTTGTGGAGGTAATTCAACAAATAATCACATGGCAGCATATCAATGGGCTATGAATCCCGACAGTAATGTTAATACCGTCAACGATATTCCTGATGCTATAAACAATTCATGGCATGATCCTTCTCAACCTATCGGAGGAGACTGCACAGGAATATACGTAGCGGTAATGGATGCACTTGAAGCAGCCGGTATTGCAGTTGTTTTTTCCTGCGGTAATTCAGGACCCGGAGCTTCAACTATTACAAGACCCAAAAATATGAATTCAAGTCTTGTCAAGGCTTTTTGCGTAGGAAATATTAACGGGAATGTTTCTTATCCATGGCCAATAAGCAGCTCTTCCTCAAGAGGTCCTGGCAACTGTGGAAACGACGGTAAATTAAAATTCAAACCTGAAGTTTCAGCGCCCGGAACAAGCGTGAGATCTTGTATTAGAAATGGAGCTTATGCTAATCTTTCAGGAACATCAATGGCTAGTCCGCACATTGCAGGCTCGGTTGCATTATTAAGACAAGCTTTTCCAAATGCTACAGGTAAAAAAATTCTCGAAGCTATTTACTGGACTGCTTTAGACCACGGGACACCTGGAGAAGATAATACATTTGGTTCAGGCGTACTTGATATATGGGCAGCATTCAGATATCTTTCAGGTACATCATGCAGGCAGCAAAATATAATAATTTTGGATAACCAGACAAATTATGATACAATTCATATAAATACACCGGGTACTATTACAGATATTAACTTCACTATGGCTGCTTTAACCCATTCAAGAACCGGCGATATTGAATTTTCAATCAAATCACCTGCCGGCACTGAGGTCGTTCTTGCAAGCAGAAGAGGAGGCACCGGTGCAAATTATATTAATGCTATTTTCAATGATTCAGCAGCAACACCTATTGGCGGAGGAACTCCGCCTTTTACAGGTTCATTCAGACCAGAAAGTCCTCTCAGTATATTTAACGGTCAAAATCAATTTGGCAACTGGATTTTCAGAGTAAATGATAATATGACCTCAGATACCGGAAGAGCTATGAATTACTGCTTCACTATCTATTCTAACGAGATAGTTGGCATAGGAAGCAATGGGCTGCCGACTATGTATTCACTTGAGCAGAATTATCCCAATCCATTCAATCCTTTAACATCAATAAAATATTCTGTTTCAAAGAGCGGGCTTGTAAATCTAAAAATATATGATTTATTAGGCAGGGTTGTTGAGGATTTAGTAAATTCATTCAAGAATGCAGGTAGTTACAGTGTTAATTTTGATGGAAGTAATTTAGCAAGCGGTGTGTATATTTACCAATTGGAAACAAGCAATATTACACTAACTAAGAAAATGGTTTTGATAAAATAATTCTTATGAATATTAAATGTTTCAGTTTCTTTGGAATTATAATTTTGCTTTTTGCGTTTAATAGCCAGTCAACTGCCCAGTTGCTGGAAAAGAAAGAATTCAGGCTTAAGACTTCTGATGGATCATTTTTATTAAATTCAGAGATACAAAAACAAAACAGTACTTTTGCTCCAGTAACTTCTAAAAAAAACCTGTTTCTTGCAGGAGTATTTTCCTTTATTGTACCCGGTGCTGCATTGGGGCAGTTTTATAAAGAAGAGTTTGTTAATTGGGGTATTAGAGCAGGGATTTCGGCAATTAGTATAGTATGGTTTTTATCGTCTCCTAATTTTGATGTTGGAGGGGGTGGTGACGCAACGCAAAAATTAATTGCCGTTTCAATCTATGCGGTAAACTGGATAGCTTCTATAATTGATGCTTCCATACCGACAAAATACGGAAGTAATAACAAATACAGAAAGTACAAATCAGGATTATAACCCACCTTTCAAAAGAGCCTTTCAGGTTACGCTTATTTAGAAGATAATCGTGCCACGAATCGAGGGATTTATTAAGCTGTTTGGATATTGAAAATCTTTCTTTTCGATGTTGATTTTTAAAAAATTCTATTCGTGGCACGAATATTTTTAGTATTTTTGTAGTATGAAAGATACTTTACTCACCGGAAGACATAAATCAAATATAAGCTCAGCTTTAAAGAAGCAGGATTATGCAAAGATAATTGCTATACTTGATTCAGTTTCCACTAAGCACTCAGGTACTGCGAAGATGAAAGATAAGCGGTATGTGATTGCTGAGATTGTAAAGCATATTTCTGAGGGCGGGTTTAAAAATCCCGAACGGGAATATTATAATACAGGTGTTAAAATATTAAGAATTAAATCAGATAATGCCAAAGAAGTTGGCATACATATACTTTACAGGGGTTATTCATATAATAAAAAGAGTGTTGTGAAATGGCTGTATAAGATCACCGATGATGTCAACTGGGAAGTTCGCGAATATGCTGCGGGAGCGCTTGTAGGAACTCTTAATGCACACCCGGAATTTTATTCAACATTAAAGAAATGGGTTAAGGATAAATCTGAAAATATCAGGCGGGGAGTGGTGCTATCTGCGGTCGCGCTTAAAGATAAAAAAGACCCGAAGAAAATTAAGAAGGCATTTGATTTGTTTGAACCATTGATGTATGACAGCTCTGTTTATGTGAAGAAAAATCTTGGACCATTTATACTTGGTTCATATTTCGGCAATGCATTGCCGGATGATGTGTTTAGTTTTCTGGATAGAATGATAAAGGTTAAAGATGCTCATGTTAGGTGGAATGTTGCAATGGCGTTTAATAACAGTTTTGGGAACCGTTACCCGAATGAAGCATTGAAGTATTTACGGATTTTGGTGAAGGATGAGAGTCCTGTTGTGCAGAGAGCAGTGAAATCAACATTGAATCATTTGAGGAAGAGGAATAAATACTTAAGTTTGTTGAGTGTATAGAGTGTATTGAATGTGTGGAGTGTTTTGAGTGTGTGTGCAGTTTAAATTTTTTTAGTATGTTGAGTTGATGAGATGACCCATAGGGTACCCGCTTCGTCTCTACGCTCCTCGCAAAAGGAAGAAGTTTGAAAGTTAAAAAGTTAAAGTAAGTTGATATAATAGTTGCGTTTATAAAAAGCGAAATGGTTAATTTGTGATGTAAGTGATTAAATCAACATAATTTTCACTTTTTCATCATAAATTGTATTTTGATTTTATTTTCAATAATTATATGTTATTTTAAGGATAAATAAACACAAAAATGACACTCGTAAAAGTTGAAGTAAATAATTTAGAAGAAGCCCAAAAGTTAACCAAAATACTTGAGAATGTTGAGTATATATCCAATATATATATTGAACAGATTAATGATCCAGAGAAGGAAAAGCAAGAACATGAATCATTAAAAAGGTCTGTTATACTTAAAAAAAACCCAGCTTTTGCTAAACATCTTTAATTCCCTTGAAAGTAAATCAGCGTGATATAGTTGAAGTTAATTTCCAGCTTCCAGGCGGGATATTCAAACCGCACCCTGTATTAGTTGTATCTAATGAAAATGTTCTTGCGCAGGAAGAAATATTTTATGCATTACTCATCAGCTCCAAACAATTCAATACTGAATTTGAAATAGAAATAACCAATGAAATGCTGGTAGAACCTTTATTAAAAAAATCATTTGTAAAATGTCAACTATTGCAAGCCTATTCAACTAACGAAATTTTAAACAGACTTTCTTCGATGAAGAAAAATGATTTTGAAATAATCCTAAATAAGTTCTTTAATTCGGTATTTAAATAAATGATAGTTTGCTTTTAGAAATTTTTGATATGTTATGAACAGTGAAATAGTTTTAGAATTTGTGAAGTGTATTAATGAGCATGATGTTAAGAAACTATCAGAGTTAATGACGGATGACCATACCTTTACTGATGCGCACAAATAATACTGTTGTTGGTAAGGAGAGTATGGTACAGGGATGGCTGGGATATTTCAGCATGTTCCCTGATTATGCAGAGCATGCTTCGCACAAAATTGAAATTGATGAATTCTACGAAGCCGGAAATGTTTTTGTAATGATGGGCTTCGCAAGCGGGACATATAAAGGAATTAATCCCGAACGGAATCACTGGAAACTGCCCGCAGCATGGAAAGCAGTTACCGAAGATGGGAAAGTTAAGCGCTGGCAGGTATATTGTGATACTAAAGTTCCTTATGAAATTACCAAAAAAAACACATAAAATACACTAAAAACCTAATATACGCAGTAAATTCTAAATTTTTTATTAATAGTAATTTTGCTAACTTTGTATTGGAGATATAAATATCATATTTATAGATACAGTTCATGAAAATTTCTGATATACTCAGCACAGATGTTATAGCGGTGAACCTGGAGACGGCAGATAAAGAAGATGCGATAAGAAAAGTTATTGATCTTGCGGCAAAATCCAATAAAATCCTTGACATAGAAAAAGTATCACACACAATTTTTGAAAGGGAAAAGCTTGTTTCTACTGGAGTAGGAAAAGGTTTTGCTATTCCCCACGGAAAGACTGATTCGATAAGCGATGTAGTTGCGGCATTTGCAATTACAAAGGATCCTATCGATTTTGATTCTATTGACGGCGAGCCGGTGAGATATATTTTTCTGCTCATAGGTAAAGAAAATTTATTGAATACTCATATAAAGCTCTTAAGCCGGATATCACGGCTTATGAACAAAGATGAATTCAGAGAGAAGCTCCTGGATGCAGCCAACCCGGAGGAAGTTCTCGGAATATTCAGGGAAGAAGAGAAGAATTACTTCGATATATAATTATTAAGTATAATTACAAAGTATAGTTACATAATTATCCGAAGGATGCTTCGTCCATAGGACTCCTTCGGAGCATATAATTAATCTTTGTAATTATCCATTCAGTAATTAGAACTGAGTATAGAGATTTCATTTTTTAGATTTTCCGCCACCTTCATTTAAAAAACAAATTTTGGTATAATCTAAACAAACACATGATGTCATGCCCAAAAAACTAGTTTATTATTTTGGCGGTAAAAAGGCAGATGGCGATGCTGCACTGAAGCCTTTGCTTGGCGGCAAAGGCGCTAATCTTGCAGAGATGGTTAATCTTAAGCTGCCCGTTCCGCCCGGTTTCACAATCACTACAGAAGTTTGCTCCTATTATTACAAAAATAAAAAAAAATATCCCAAACAATTACGAGCACAGGTTAGAGCCGCTTTAGCCAGAATGGAAAAAGAGATCGGCAAGAAGTTTGGCGATAAAAAAGACCCGCTGCTTGTATCAGTCCGCTCTGGGGGCCGCGCTTCAATGCCCGGTATGATGGATACTATTTTAAATCTCGGGCTAAATGATGAGACGGTTCATGGTCTGATTGAAATGACAGGCAATGAACGCTTTGCGTATGATTCATACCGAAGGTTTGTACAAATGTATGGTGATGTTGTTATGGAGCTGAGACCTCATAATAAAGATGAGCGCGACCCGTTTGAGCTTATTATAGAAACAATGAAGAGAACAAAAGGCGTTAAGCTTGATACAGAGCTTACTGCTGAAGACTTAAAAGAGCTTGTGTACCGTTTCAAAATGGAAATTAAGAACAGGCTGGGAAGGGACTTCCCCGAGGACCCGATGGAACAGATAAACGGCGCTGTTGATGCTGTTTTCAATTCATGGATGAATGAACGGGCGATTGTTTACAGGAAGCTGAATGATATCCCTGAATCATGGGGAACAGCAGTGAACGTGCAATCGATGGTATTTGGCAATATGGGCGAATCATCCGGCACGGGAGTTGCATTCACACGCGACCCGTCATCCGGAGAAAATGTTTTCTATGGCGAGTATTTAATGAATGCACAGGGTGAAGATGTTGTTGCCGGTACAAGGACACCGCTTGCAATATCAATATTGAAAGAGCAGAACCCGGAAATGTACGGACAGCTTGAAAAAGTGAGAAGATCTCTTGAGAAGCATTACAAGGATATGATGGATATTGAATTCACAATTCAGGATGGCAAGCTATACATATTGCAGTGCAGAGTTGGTAAAAGAACAGGAAATGCCGCAGTTAGAATTGCTGTTGAAATGGTGAAGGAAAAACTTATTACAGAAAAAGAAGCTGTGATGAGAATAGAGCCTGACCAGTTAAATCAGCTTTTAAGACCGATATTTGATAACACTGAAAAAGATGCAGCTATTAAACATGGAAGATTAATTGCTAAGGGATTGAATGCAGGTCCCGGCGCGGCAACAGGAAGAATATATTTTAATGCAGCTGATGCTGAAGAAGCTGCAGCAAGAAGAGAAAAAGTTATTCTTGTGAGGATAGAAACATCACCTGAAGATATTAAAGGAATGAATGCCTCTGAGGGAATTTTAACAGCCAGGGGCGGAATGACATCCCATGCCGCGCTTGTTGCAAGGCAGATGGGCAAGGTTTGTGTTGCAGGATGCGGACAGCTTGAAATTGACTATAATATAAGAGAACTTAAAGTTGAAGATGAGAATAAAACCATTGCTTTAAAAGAAGGTGACTGGATATCTATTGACGGAACGACTGGAGAAGTATTTGAAGGCAAGATACATACAAAGGAATCTGAAATTCTGCAGGTGCTTATAGAAAATTCCCTGAAGCCTGAGTATTCAGAAACATACAAGATATATGAGAAGGTAATGCATTGGGCTGATAAATACAGGACGCTAAAAATAAGAACAAATGCTGACCAGCCTGATCAATGCACAAATGCTCTGGCATTTGGAGCGCAGGGGATAGGACTTTGCCGCACTGAACACATGTTCTTTGGCGGTGATAGAATTGATGCTGTTAGAGAGATGATACTTTCAGATACACTTGAAGAAAGAGAAAAAGCACTTGCAAAATTATTCCCGTTCCAGAAGGAAGATTTCTACGGGATATTCAAAGTAATGGGGGAATTGCCTGTGACAATCAGGACATTGGATCCGCCGTTACATGAATTTTTGCCGCATGAAGAAAGCGAGCAGAAAGAACTTGCCATAAAAGTAGGCAAGACATTTGAAGATATTAAAGCTAAAGTTGAAAATTTACATGAATTCAATCCAATGATGGGTCATCGTGGATGCAGGCTAGGAATAGTATTTCCTGAAATTACTGCAATGCAGGTGCGGGCAATATTTTCTGCTGCTGCTGATGCAAAGAGGGAAGGAATAAATGTTAAGCCTGAAGTGATGATACCACTTGTAGGTTATGCCAAGGAGCTTGATAACCAGACGAAGGTAGTAAGAAAAATTGCGAACGATGTTATGAATGAAACCGGCGTGAAGTTTGAGTATCATGTAGGTACAATGATAGAGGTACCACGGGCTGCACTGACTGCTGATGAAGTTGCAAGATCAGCGGAGTTCTTTTCGTTTGGTACAAACGACTTAACCCAGCTTACTATGGGTCTATCAAGAGATGATTCAGGTACATTTTTACCATACTATGTTGAAAAAGAGATTATACCGGGCGACCCATTCATTTCTATTGATAGCGCTGTGGCTGAGCTAGTAAAGATGGCTGTAACCAAAGGAAGAAGTGTTAAGCCAAGGCTGAAAGTGGGAATTTGCGGCGAGCATGGCGGCGACCCGAGGACAATTCATTTCTGTCACAAAACAGGGCTTGATTATGTTAGCTGTTCACCTTTCCGCCTGCCAATAGCAAGACTATCAGCAGCACAGGCACATTTGATGTATGATGATGTTGAATTAGCTCCAAAGAAAAAAACAGCCGCAAAGAAAAAACTGAAATCAGCTAAACAGGTTAAGAAAACTTTGGTAAAGAAAAAAGTTAAGGGTAAAAAGAAAAAATAGGTTTATTCTTTTTTCAGTCGGGTCGCAAGACCCTACTGCACTGAAAAATAGTATTAAAACATTAATCATTGAATTCATATAAATAAATCTATATTTTATAAGCCCAGGGTTATTCTGACTTTGGGCTTTTAATAAACATTAAATTAAAAGTGGACCATGTAAATCCGGTTACTTAAAACACATTCATTATGAAAAGACTAATTAGATATTGCCTGGTTTTGTTTGCAGTTTCAATCCTGTTTTCATGTGGTAAGGAAAAGAAGCCTGAATTTACTGATGATACTGGACAGAAAACTTTAGAAACCAGAAAAGAAGAACTAAAGCAGGAAGTAAAACAGGATAAGCCGGCTGACACAAATTCCCAGAGCCGGAACAATAAGACACAGGATTATAAAAGTAATAATTTTGAAAGTGAAAAGCCTGTTGCCGTAATTTCTCCGCTTGAAGCAGGAGATTATAACGGCAAAACTGTTACTGTAAAAGGGTTTGTTGCTGATATATACCAGTCAGAAAAAGTGGCTTACCTTAATTTTGTTCAGAAGTATCCGAATAATCCGTTTACTGCGGTAATTTTTGCAAGCAAATTCAGCGACTTTCCGGATATAGCAAAATACAGAAATAAAAATGTTGAAGTAACAGGCAGAGTTTCAATGTATAGAGAAAAGCCGCAGATAATATTGAACAGTACAAAGCAGATTGTTGTTAAATAAGCTGATATGAGTTGTTGGTGACAACACCAACAACGGGGAAAAGGGGTAAATAATAAACTTATGAGTTCAATTTGTCCATATTGTAGTAATGAATTAGCGAAGACACCACAAAGGAAAAGTAAATGTCCGCACTGTGGCAATATTATTTTTGTGAAGCGCAAGCCCGATGAAGATGAAAAGAAGCTTGTCACCGAAAATCAAGCAGGTGAAATTGAAACGTTGTGGGCGAAGCATTACGCGCAAACACTTGAGCAAAAATTAAAATGGCTTGATGTTACAGATGGAAGAATTGCAAAAGTAACCGAAGAATTAAGATTAAAGTTTGGAGGTATGCCCAGAGAGAACGATATTATTTGGCGGATATATATTGAGGAACTTATCAAGGCGAAGGACTATCAGGATAGAAGAATAATGTATTTTTATATGGCGAAGTTATTGAATGAAGAAAAAAAGGACAGCAGGAAAACGATAGAGTATATGCACCAGTGTGAACTTTATGAGTGGAAACAGTTTGATTTTCATAAGAGAGTAAGAGTGTATGCATATTCGTTTGAGTTATGTGAAGCTTGTAAAGAAATAGATGGCATAACTATGGATATTGATGAGGCATTAAAGAACCCTTTGCTTCCTTATTGCTAATTGCAAGTATTTTGAAAATGACAGTCCTTACCCGCATTGCAGGGCAGATTATGTTGTGATTGATGAAGATGATTTGGATAAAAAGCTTTAAATTTCGTATATATGGAGTAAATAAACATAGTGCGGGATGATCAATGAGATTGCTTCGCTTCGCTCGCAAATAGGAGGATCTCAAAACCATAAAACAAATTTAACGTTACATTTTGTCTTTTATTATTTGGATTTCCGCATTCGCAGGAATGACAAATTAATTGAAATATTCACAGACTAGCCTATATCACTGAAAGATCATAATATTGAAATATTGTAAAGTATTATTTATTTGTGTTATTTTTCTTGGTGGATGCAGAAATGACGGGCAGAA
>JAYTUN010000029.1:0-36838 GCA_043744495.1 Ignavibacteria bacterium | reverse complement strand
TTATGACATTTACACAATGGAACATAAGCCGCAATCTGACTATTTACACTAAATATAAAAACGAAGTTAAAGAAGATGTAACAACTATTACAAACCTGAACGGATTTGAAGAAAAGAAAATTTATGATAGAGGGCAGACTAATTACCGTTTACAGTTTGATTATGATATATATAAAACTTTCAGGGTAAGAAGCCGCTTTGAATATGTATTTGTTGATTATGCGGGTTACTTAACTTCACAAAAAGGAATTATGTTCTTTTCGGATTTCAGAGTACGTGTTTTTAAAGACCTGATGATGGATGGCAGGTTCATAATTTTTCAGACAGATTCTTATGATTCGAGGATATATGAATATGAAAATGAAATCAATGGTGTAGTATCAAACCAGGGATTATACGGCAAAGGAAGAAGATGGTATCTTATGCTGAAGTACAGACCATATAAATTTCTTGAGCTATCCGCCAAATATGCCGAAACAATTATTGAAGGCGCAAAATCAACAGGCTCAGGCAACGATGAAATAATAGGCGACTTAAAAAACAGGTTCTCGCTTCAGCTTGATATAAAATTCTAGTGTGATATAAAATTTTAAGTTATATTCTTTAATTACCTTAACAATTCATACCGTTTCATTAAACCTTCTATTTGGATAAAATAAACGAGATCATAGAGCTTTTGAAGGAAGATTTCCAGGGACTTGACCCAAAGCCCAGCAAATCTGACCCGCTGGATATACTGATTGCCACGATGCTTTCCCAAAACACCACAGATAAAACCAGCTACAGGGCATTTATGAATCTTAAGAATGATTTTAAGGACTGGGATGATGTAATGAATGCCCCTTTGCAAAAAATAAAAAATGCTATCAGAGTGTGCGGTCTTACGAATCAGAAATCCATGAGCATTAAAAAAATGCTTAAGGAAATGAATAAAAGCTACGGTAAATTGAGCCTTAATTTTTTAAAAAAGCTGAGCGATGAAAAGATATACGAAGAGCTTCTTCAATATAATGGCGTTGGTTTGAAAACAGTATCATGTGTGCTTGCATTCAGCCTCGGCAGAGATGTATTCCCCGTGGATACACACGTGCACAGACTAACCAACAGGCTTGGAATTGCAAAGGCAGCAACACCCGTTAAGACATTTGAGCAGGTTAAGGATAAGATTCCTAATGGTAAGAAATTTCTTTTCCATACATTGTTAATAAGATTTGGCAGAAAAATATGCCGCTCAGCAAATCCATTATGCGGAAAGTGCAGGCTATACGATCTGTGTATGTTTGAAGATAAAGAAATGTATGCAATAAAAACGAGTGCTGAACCGAAGGAAAATAATTTCATCATTTTAGAACATGTTTAAAAGTATATTGTGTTTATACATTTATTTATAAGTAAATTTGCAATTCGATAAAAGCAGAGTAAACAAGATATTGGTTATTAAGCCGGGGGCAATAGGCGACGTATTGCTTTCTACCCCTGTAATTGAAAATTTGAGGCATAACTTTCCTGATGCTGAAATTAATTTCCTTACACAAAGCTATTGCAGGGAAGTATTAAATGGTAATCCATTTTTAAACAGGGTTTTGACATACGATATAGGCAAAGGCGACAGCTCATTTTGCCTTATAAGAAATATCCATAACCAGAAATACGATCTTATTATTGACCTGTTTGGGAATCCACGTACTGCGATAATTGTTTTTAACAGCGATGCTCATTACAGAGTTGGATTCAGATTCAAGTGGCGCGCTTTGGCATATAATATTAAAGTTAAGCCAAGGGGCAGCGAAGTACATAATGTAGAATTTAATCTGGATGCGCTAAGAGCATTGAACCTTGAAATTATTACAAGTAAGCCAGGATTTTATATGAACGGTGTTCATGAAGAATTTGCCAATGAATTTTTTAAGACTAACGGACTTGAAGGGAAAAATGTAATTGGATTTAATCCCGCGGGTACATGGACAACAAAAGTATGGTATCCCGAAAAATTTGCCGAGCTGGGGAAAAAGTTAAGCAATGATTCGCACATATTATTATTCTGGGGTTATGGAAATGAGAAAGAAACTGCAGAGAAGATAAAAAGTATGATAGGCGAAAAGGCTCTTTTAATTCCTGAAGCGAATTTAAAATATATGGCAGCATTTATTAAAAAATGTTCATTGTTTTTAACCAACGATACAGGTCCGATGCATGTTGCCTGGAGTATTGGCGCAAATACTGCTGCAATATTCGGACCTACTAATTCACATTTACAGGGTCCTTTAAGCCAAAACTCAATAATTATTAAAAATGAAACATTAAGTTGTTTAGGTTGTAATTTAACACAAATTACTGAATGCCTGAATTCACATAAATGTATGAATGAATTGAATGTTGAAGAGGTTTATGGCAAGATTATGAGATTTATGGAGTTACATAAAACATAAGGAACTAAATAGGGCTATGGATTAGTTTAATTATTGTTACCAAAGAAAGGAATAACAAATTGTTAAAGTTAAAATATCTTGTTTGCGTATCCAGTGTTTTGATGCTGACAAGCATAGCTTCATTCAGTCAGAATTTGTTTGAAGACGCGCTTAAAATAGCTAAGAGCGAAAATAAAAGGGTTGTTGTTGATGTTTATACTGACTGGTGCGGATGGTGCAAAAAAATGGACGGTGAAGCATACAGCAACAAGGATGTTAAAAATATTCTTGCTGATAACTTTGTGTTTGTTAAGCTGAATGCCGAAGGAACCGGTAAAATAAAATATTACGGTAAGGAATATACCGAAACTGAGCTGGCTTCATTTTTTGAAGTGACAGGATTCCCAACAACAGTTTTTTTAGAACCTGACGGCAGTTTAATAGAATTTAAGTACGATAAGATGACTATGAAAAGTGTACCGGGATATTTTAAGACAGATGAATTTAAAAAGATACTTAATTATTTTAAAGATGGTAAGTATAAAGATATTGACTTAAGTAAAATAATATAGTGTGAAACAAAATTTTATAAGCGGGCATAGCGCAGACTGTCTCAAAACATCTAATAGTTAGACGACTCACCGAGTCGTCTCTACAAAATCTTCAATAATTTCGTGTAGAGACGTCCCGCTGGGACGTCTCTTTATTTTTCTGAGATAATCTGCAAAGCATCCCGCTTTTTTTGTTAAGAAAACTGAGCATGTTATGTTAAGGTATTTGAATTTTTGTTAAGTGAATATTAGGTCAGGCTTGAAAATTAATATTTTTAAGCTTTTATCTTAATTTAATCCAAACAATACCCTCATACAAGATTAATCCAAATTGACAATCTTTGTATAATAATGAACATAAACTGAAAATCATATTATACAAGAAATGAAAATAAAGAGTATACTATTTACGCTAATTGTTTTTTCTTTTATTGGGGCAAATATATTTGCTCAAAGCGGAAAGATAACAGGAAAAGTCCTTGACGGCCAAAGCGGCGGAGTGCTGCCTGATGCTGTTTTAAAAATTGAGAATGTAAATAAAGGAACAGCATCTGATCTTGACGGCAAGTTTTCTTTTGAAAATGTTAGCACAGGCGAAATGAGTGTCAAAGCGTCTTATGTAGGATACGTATCTCAAAGTGTGAGCGTAAGCGTGAAAGCCGGTGAAGTTGTTAATGTTGATTTTGTACTTCAGCCTGAGGGCACATTGACTGATACTGTTACAGTTGAAGCAACAAGAATACAGAACAATGACGCAGCAATGCTGCTGAAACAACAAAAAGCTGAAAATATACAGGATGGAATTTCAAGCCAGCAGATTAAAAGAACATCTGACGCAACAAGCTCTGAAGTTCTGAAAAGGATTGTCGGAGTATCAATTGTTGATAATAAATTTGTATTTGTAAGAGGAACAAATGAAAGATACAGCGCCACTACACTAAACGGAGTAATTCTTCCGAGTACCGATCCCGACAAAAAAGCATTCTCATTTGATCTTTTCCCCTCAAACCTTTTAGATAACATTGTAATATCAAAATCATATACACCTGATCTTATAGGAAATTTTTCGGGCGGGTTAGTTCAGGTTACAACAAAGGATTTCCCTGACCAGCTAACTCTTAGCTTTACGTCTTCAAGCTCATACAATACAATTACAACCGGTGATAATTTTCTAACATACAATGCCGGAGAAAAAAAGCTTCTATTCTTTAATTCGGGCAGGGATAACGGTTCAAGAAAGCTTCCTTCAATATTTCCTGACCAAACAGTATCATCAGCAAATTTCAATGTTCAGGATGTTAAATCATTCAGTAAAGCATTTGCAAATAACTGGGGACAGCAAAGTTCTTCAGCGCCGGTAAACGGCGGGTTTCAGCTATCGCTTGGTAATAATTTCAGAATTGGAAGATCGAATAATTTAGGAATATTTGGCGCATATACATACAGTAATAATTTCAGTTCTAAGAGTGTTGAAAGGCAGAGCTTTCAGGTTGACGATATCATAGAATCTAAATATACAGGTTCTCAATCTGAGTATGCGGTTTTATGGGGCGGATTGCTTAATATTAGCTTCAGGGCTGGCGATAATAATAAGTTCAGCTTTAAAAATACATATGTATTTAATTCTGAAGATAAGACTGATTACCAGGAAGGTTATAACAATCCACAGACACAAAACAGAAGGCTATATTCCACAAAGTTTGTTGAGAGGAATATGCTCTCTTCTCAGGTTTCGGGTGAGCATTTATTCAGCAGTATTGGGAAATTAAGGATTACATGGCGTGCGGCATATTCAGAAGCAGACAGGGATGAACCTGATTATAAAACCCTTCGTTACCAGAGGGAAATTAATACTACTGACAGGTTTTATGCTTCATTAAGTACGGGTGAACCGAGTTCATTAGGCGGCGGTAGGTTCTTTTCAAAATTAAAGGATATTAACCGTTCAGCAGAATCAAATTTTGAATTCAGCTTCAAACCCACAAAGAAAATAGAAATTAAAAGCAAATTCGGGGTATATTATAACCGGAGCTCACGTGATTTTACCGCAAGACTATTTGCTCCAAAACTGGTTGACGCGAATAATTACGCTTTAATTTATTTATCACCTGATTCACTTTTTATTCCTGAAAATATTGATACAAATAAGATATTGTATTATGAGCTCACAAGGAAATCAGATAATTATAATGCAACAGAAGATCTTGCCGCGGGTTACTTAATGTTTGATGTGCCGTTAGGTAAGCTGAGAACCGTAATAGGAGCAAGGCTTGAATCTAACTTGAGCAGGTTAAGCTCCTTTGACCAGATAGGTGACCCTATACAGAGAAATGTTAACAAGAATGATGTTCTTCCATCGGTTAATTTAACGTATGCTTTAAACAACACGATAAATCTAAGGGCAGGTTATTACCAGTCAATTTCAAGACCGGAGTTCAGAGAAATAGCGCCATTCAGCTTTTATGATTTTGCAGAGCAGATATTTACAATTGGAAATCCTGAGCTTGAAAGAAATTTGATAAGGAATTACGACCTGAGGTTTGAGTATTTTCCGCAGGCAGGTGAGATAATATCATTAAGTTTATTTTACAAGAAGTTTGATTCACCAATTGAAGAAGTATTTGTTCCTAATTCTGGAGGTGATAACAGGGTGAAAACTTATCAGAATGCAAAAAGTGGCGCTAATAATTACGGTATAGAGCTTGAAGCCAGGAAAAACTTAGGATTTATATGGAAGTCATTAAAATATTTTTCAGTCAATACAAACATTTCAATAATAAATTCTAAAGTTTATCTCTCCGGGATCGGTTCAACAGTTACGAATCTTGAAAGAAGGCTTCAGGGTCAATCACCATACACAATAAATGCAGGTCTTTATTATGATAATGCTGATTTGGGTACAAGCATTAATTTATCATATAACAGGTTTGGCAAAAGAATTTCAGAAGTAGGTCTTGAAGGTCTTAGTGATATTGAGGAGAATGGAAGAGATGTTATGGATATATCTGTAATACAGAAAGTATTTAAGAACTTTGAAGTTAAGCTCTCAGTTAAGGATATTCTGGCACAGGATTATTTATTTACCCAGGTTGTCAGCGGAAAAGATGAAATGTATAAAAAGATCAATGCAGGAACCGGTTATTCATTAAGTCTTTCTTTCAAGTTTTAAACAGTATTAGTAAGAATTATTAAGATTAAGTTAAAAGCAATGTATAAATCCCGTTAAAACAGCGGGATTTTTATTTTTCCATTAAGATATATTCATACTACATTAACAATCCCTTATCAACTGCTTAACACTTTAACCTTAAATTTGTTTATTGAAAGTTCAAAAATCAATTTAAGAAAATTCCAGGAAAGGAACAAAAAATGCTTAAACAATTTCTATTAGCTATTGTTTCTGTTTTTGTATTTAGCTCAGCAGTATTAACAAATACGTGGACAGATACATTACAGGGAAACATTACTTCAAACGTAACATTGCAAAATACTAAAAGATACCTGATGCTTGGTACAGTGTTTGTAAAATCAGGCGGAACAATTAATATCCCGGCAGGTACACAGATATTTGGCGATAAAAATTCGAAAGCCGCGCTTGTAATTGAAAGAGGCGGTATAATAAATGCAAACGGCAGTGCAGGCGCTCCAATAGTTTTTACAAGCGCACAGCCAGTAGGCTCAAAAAGTGCAGGTGACTGGGGCGGAGTTATTATACTTGGAAAAGCAAGGATCAATACTACATCAGGTTCAGATACCGCAGCAATTGAAGGCATATCGCCCGCGGTTTATTATGGCGGTACAATTGATGCAGACAATTCAGGTACATTCAGATATGTAAGAGTAGAGTATTCAGGTGTTGCGCTATCACCTAACAATGAGATAAACGGATTAACAATGGGCGCTGTAGGCTCAGGTACTACCATTGAATATGTTATGGTAGCATATAATGGTGATGATTCATTTGAATGGTTTGGCGGAACAGTAAACTGCAAATACTTAATTTCATATTTCCCTGTTGATGATGAGTTTGATACAGATTTTGGTTACAGAGGTAAACTTCAGTTCTTACTTGGCATAAGAAAACCAAGTATTGCCGATATCAGCGGATCAACCTGTTTTGAATCAGATAACAACAATGGACCTAACTATAATATCCCCAGAACTTCACCATTATTTTCTAATGTAACATCAATCGGTCCTAAACAGTATGATACATCGGTTATTAATCCAAACTTTACCAGGGGCGGACATATAAGAAGAAATACACTTACCAGCATTGTAAATTCAGTTATGATAGGATGGCCAACAGGATTGCTTTATGATGGATCTGGTGTAACATGCGCAATGCAGAATGATTCTTCAAGAGTTAAGGCAAATGTTTTAGCAGGTTGTTACACAGTGGCTTCATCAACAAATGCCGGCTGCGGATTTGATGCATCTGCTTATACAAGTTCTAACAATACTGTGTTTGCAGCAATCATTGGTGCATTATTAACAAATCCATACGGAGGAGTAGCAACAGGTAATTATAATCCGGCATACTTTAATCCTGCAGCAGGTTCACCTGCATTAAACGGCGCAAATTTTACTTACCCGGGACGGAACATGGGCAAACGGATGGACAAACTTTAGACCTGATACAGTAAATTATAAACTTATACCAATCGGTATTCAGCCAATAAGCAATATTGTTCCAAAGGCATTTAATTTACAGCAGAACTATCCTAACCCGTTCAACCCGAAAACAAATATTAAGTTTGATATTTCGTCAAACGGATTTGCAAAGCTTGTTGTGTTTGATGTATTAGGCAGAGAAGTTGCTACACTGGTTAATGAGGATATGAAAGCCGGCGAGTACGCAATAAATTACAATGCATCAAGCTTACCAAGCGGTGTATATTTTTACAGGCTAACAGTAACAAGCGGTAAATCTTCGTTTACATCAACTAAGAAACTGATGCTGGTTAAATAATCGTAATATTTTCTGCAAAAAACTTAGATTTTTTCAAGATATAAATAAAACCCCGATAATATGGGGTTTTTTTATTGTCAAAATTGTATTTGTATTTGAGCTAAAATTCTATTAATTTAGCATTATCTAATCAGATAAAACTCATTTATAAAGGAGAAAAAAATGAGAATTACAAAATTTACAATTCTTTTTTTATTATTATCATTTACAATTTTTAATACTTTAGACGCGCAGGTTAAAAAAACATCCAGAAGCTGGAAGTCACCTACATTTACAATTGATGTTGCGCCAAACTTTACATTACCTTTACAGGAATCAAAAGGTAATAATATTGGCGAATTTTTTTCTTTTAAGAATTACGGAACAAAAGTCGGATTTGGAGCATCTTTCAATTTTAAATTTGGATTAGGGGCTCAGGGACAGTACAGACCGTATTTAACTTTAGGCTATACCCAGATGCAGGGTAAAGATAATAATACCGCATATATCGGAAATAATATTATTCAAAGCGGATATCCATTTGCGGCTGATTCAATTCCAACATCCGGACCCGGAAGCTCTGAAATAATCTTAAGAATTCCTCAAATTGGAGCAGGTTTTGAATATGCAGTCACAACAGCTGATAAGAAAAAAAGAATGTGGTATCCATTTTTTGGTGTAGAGTTTTTAGCGTCAGTTGTAACAGGTATTTACAGACAGACCTCAAATAATGCACCAGTTTCTAACTATCCTGGTGATGAAACCGGTTATACAATTAAATCAGATCTTAGGTTAGGTTTTGGCGCAGGAATGGGCGCAGCTTTCAGGTTTGGTAAATATTTTGGTATGTCAGTTGGCGGAAAGTATAAGCTTTTTAATCTTATCGGGAAGAAATCTGACTTCTTAAATGAAGTAAATAAAATGAATGTTCTTGATAAAGCAGCTACTGGTCTTAATGCGAATTTATCAAAAGATAGAAATATGGGAGCTGTAGAGTTTTATCTTGCTTTAACAATTTATTTGGGTAAAACTAAGAAATAATATTTAAATAAATTATAATTTTAATTAAACCCCGTTTAATTCAGCGGGGTTTTCTTTTACCTTACGGAACAGAAAAAACCCGGCGATAAAGAATATTATTATAGATAGTACTGCATATCTTTGATTGCCTGTGAGCCAGGAAACCAGCCCAAAGGTTAATGGACCCAATATAGTTGATGTCTTTTCAAATAAACTGTAAAAACCATAGAATTCAGTTTTCTTTTCATCCGGAATAAGCCTTCCAAAGAAGCTGCGGGATAGCGCCTGCGATGAACCCAGAAATGTTCCGGCAAACGCACCGATAATTAAGAATGTAGTTTTATCATTTGCGAAAAATACCGATAATGTTAAAACAGCCCAGCTTAGAATAATAAATATCAGTGTTTTTTTTGTACCCACCTTATCAGCTATCCACCCGAATAAAAATGAGCCTAAAAGAGCTGTAACCTGTACAATAATAAAGAACAGAATTAGGTCTTTGATTTCAAAATTTAACGTAGTCTGAGCGAAGTTAGCTGAAAAGAATATTATTGTATTAACACCATCTATGTACAGGAAATAGGAAAAGAGAAACATTCGTATATTTTTATAATTCCGAATGTGTTTTATAGTATCAAGAGTTCTTTTGAAGCCAATTTTTAAAAAATTAGGGTTAATATCCGTAACAGGCTTTTTCTTTTCCTTCACGAAAAGAAATATAGGAAGTGAAAATAAAAGGAACATTACCGCACAGGCAAGAAAAGTAGAACGGGGAGTATCCTGGAGTACAATTACAGCAGCAAGTGATGCCAATGAACCCAGGTATCCTATGGCATACCCAAATGATGATACTTTATTGTAATTTTTAAACTCAGAAATTTCTTTTATGAAAGCATCATAGAAACCAAGTCCTGCCTGGAAGCCGATGTTTGCCAAAATAAATAAAACCATTCCCCAAAGGATCATTCCTTCGGTTATGAAATAAAGCAAAGCTGTGGATACTATGCAAAGGAATGTAAAGAAGAGAAGATATTTCTTTTTGCTGCTGTAATTATCGCTTGCAGCACCAAGTACCGGGCTTATAACCGCAACAAGTATCATCGAAATATTGATCGCTGTTGACCAGTAAATATCTGCAACAGGCTGGTTCAGAGCTACAACTTTCTTGAAATAAATAGCATAGACAAATGCAACAATTATAGTTGCAAAAGTGGAGTTTGCAAAATCGAATAAGGACCAGTTAAAAACATCTTTAGTAAGCCATTTGCTTTTGGCCTGTGGTGTTTTCATCGGTTAAAACTTTTAATTTAGATAATGTGAAAGGGTATGATCAGCTTACTGGATGTTTTTTACCGCTTATCAATCCCTTGCCCTTTTTATTTATCAGTTTTTCCTTTTGGAGCTTATCAAGGATAGCGTCGAGCACTCCATTTACAAACTTGCCTGAATTTCTTGTGCTGAAATCTTTGGCTATATCAATGGATTCATTTATTGAAACTTTAGTCGGTATATCTTCAAAGTGGAAAAATTCAGTAAGACACATTTTGATAATTATGGAATCAATCAGAGCGATACGATCCATATCCCAGTTATCAACAATTTCTGTGATAATAACTTCGTATTTTTCGTCGTTATCTATTGTGTGTTTTATAAGGTCTTCGCAGAACTTCCTGTCATCTTTTTTTTCAAGATCATCGAACTGCAGGTGTTTAACCTGGTCAATCGGGTCGCCTGTAATCTTGAATGCATACAGTACCTGCAGGGATTTTTCCCTTAAATATCTTCTGGTTAATGACATATTTACAAAGTTAATTTAACCAATGCCAAATAACCAGAACAAAATTACTGCAAAACTTTCTTTTACGCAGAAGTTAAATGATGATTCCGTTGAAAGTGGTGTTTCCGATGCAACTGTATATGCGTTGATACCAAAAAATTTGCATATCTGCTTTGTCCGTAATAAATGGAAGTTATCGCTGATAATAACAATTTCCTTCCAGTTATTTTTTTTGTAAAGATTATTGTTCAGGTACTGGATCTGCTCAAGCGTTGAGTTAGATTTATTTTCTATGAATATATTTCTTTCGGGTACACCCTTTTTTAACAATTCGTTTTTTGAAACTTCGGCTTCTGTCATTTCACCGGGTGCGCCGCCGCCTGTTAAGATAATATTTTTAATTATTCCGGCAGCATAAAGCTCGTATCCTTTGTTTATTCTTTCCCTTAATACGGGTGATGGCCTGTTGCCTCCCCAGACTGCTGCGCCAAGAACCGTCCCGGCATCGATTGTTTTTTTATTATCTTTCAGAACTTTGAAATCATCATTGTAATTATATGCAAACAAAAAAACTATTCCATAAGCTGCTATCATAATGAGCATTGTTATCCAGATACTTCTGAAGAGATAAAACTTCATTAGAACAGAAAATGAAATTACACATGCCGATACAGCAATAAACAAGTGAATTATTGCAAATACAGAAAGAGTTATTGTTTGTATCCCTTTTTGCGATAGAGTAACTAGGTTTTCGTAGAAAGTTTCTCTGGGAATTCTGCCGTGAAAGAATGCAAAAGCAAGAAGCAGCAATGATATGACGGAAATTATTACAAGTACCCGTATTGCAGACCGGCTTACTTTAGATGATTGAAGTGAAATATTAATTATTGCAATTATGGATATGAGGCATATTGTTATCCAGAATAAATTTCCGGTATAGAGAATATTAAATCCACCCAGGAAATTTGAGAGGAAGCTTTTTGATAACATAGAGTTGTAAGAAGAATTAAGCCAGTATTTATACGCTCCCATAAATACCAATATGAATAATTCATAACTAATCAGCCAAATTATCATTAATCGGTTTCCGGAGCCTTTTTTAGTGTTTTCCAATCAGTTTCTTGAGTTTTTGAACGAATTAATATATAAATATACTAACAAAGGTTAAGTAGTTTCTTGTAATTCTTTATATATAAGACCAATTTAGTCCTAATTAATTTTATTTTAATTTTCAAGGCTATAAATATTGAATTGCAAAAAATAATTCTAACTATTAATATTGGACTAAATTAGTCTAACATAAAATTAATAATTGAAATGAATAAAATTATAGTATTTTTAATACTGCTTTCAGCAATAAATATTTACTCAAGTGAAAGAAAGTTCGGTTACATTTATCAAAGCAGTGTGCTTGGAAAAGGAAACAGAGAGCTTGAAATATGGACAACTGCAAGAATTGGAAAAGATATACCATATTATGCAAGAACTGAGCACAGGGTCGAATTTGAATGGGGAATTACCAACAAACTACAGACTGCATTTTATGTGAATTTCAGAAATACGAGCCAGGATAATGGCACAGGTATGACAAGTAAATTTGAGTTCAAAGGAATATCAAGTGAATGGAAATACCAGATATCGAGTCCTACAAAAAATGCTGTTGGATTTGCGTTATACGGAGAGCTTGGCTTAAATACCAATGAAGCGGAACTGGAAGCTAAACTGATATTTGATAAAAAAGTTAAAAAAAGTACGTTCGCTTTGAATATGGTTTTTGAAAATGAATGGAAGTTAAGTTCACAAAAAGCAGAAACAGAACTTATTTTAGAAGGCGATTTTGGGTGGAGTTATGATATTTCCAATTCATTTGCTGCCGGAATAGAAGTGCGTAATCATAATCAATTTGTAGAAGGCGAACTGGAACACTCAGCTTTATTTGCAGGTCCCGTTGTATCTTTTTCGCAGCCAAATTGGTGGTTAACATTAACAGTACTTCCGCAGATCACTGCACTTAAAGGTAAAACAGGGAATAGTAATTTAGTTCTTGATGAACGTGAAAAACTTGAAACGCGACTGCTGTTTTCATTCAGATTATAACAAAATTATTAATGAATATTTTATTTAAAACATTTCCGGTAATATTATTAGCTTGCATGATCTATTTGCAGGGGAGTCCCAAAAGCAGTTCATTATTTACTGGTAATAATGATTCATTGATAACAGGGTATAACGATTCATTATCAGTAATCCAGGATTCATTAATTGCAGTTCAACAAAAGCTTGATGAAGGAAAAAGAATATATGAAAAAAAGTGCGGCAGATGCCACACATTGTATAAACCGTATGAATACAGGCAAAAAGACTGGAAAAAGAACGTTAACGAGATGAAAGAAAAAGCCGAAATATCAAAAGAGGAACAATCCCTGATACTCGGCTATTTATACTCTAAGAGTAAAAAATAAATTACTTCCAAATTTTACTTACCATCCAAGCAGCCATGCAAACATAAGCGGGGCAACAATTGTTGCATCACTTTCTACAATAAATTTCGGAGTGTTTATATCAAGCTTACCCCATGTAATTTTTTCATTGGGAACGGCTCCTGAATATGAACCGTAACTTGTGGTGGAGTCAGATATCTGGCAGAAATAACTCCAGAACGGAACATCGTGCCACTCGAGATCTTGGTACATCATAGGTACAACGCATATTGGGAAATCACCTGCAATACCGCCGCCTATCTGGAAGAAACCAACTCCTTTGCCTGTGGAGTTTTTCCTGTACCATTCGCTTAGTGTAACCATATACTCAATGCCTGATTTCATTGTGGAAGGTTTTAATTCACCCTTGATGCAGTATGAAGCGAAAATATTTCCCATTGTTGAATCTTCCCATCCCGGGACAATTATAGGCAGATTTTTTTCTGCTGCCGCTATCATCCATGAGTTTTTTGGGTCAATTTCATAATATTGTTCAAGTACACCGCTTAATATCATTTTATACATATATTCATGTGGAAAGTATCTTTCGCCTTTTGTATCTGCATCTTTCCACAGCTCATAAATATGCTTTTGCAGTCTGCGGAATGCTTCCTCTTCGGGAATGCAGGTATCGGTAACGCGGTTCAATCCTTTTTCAAGCAGCGCCCATTCTTCTTTTGGTGTAAGATCTCGGTAATTAGGTACTCTTTTATAATGTGAGTGGGCAACAAGGTTCATAAGGTCTTCTTCCAGATTTGCGCCTGTGCATGAAATTATCTGTACCTTATCATTACGAATCATTTCGGCAAGTGATATACCAAGCTCGCCTGTGCTCATAGCGCCTGCCAGAGTTATCATCATTTTGCCGCCTTCTGCCATATATGTCTCGTATGCTTTTACAGCATCCATCATAGCCGCTGCATTGAAATGCAGGTAATGTTTTTCCATGAACTGTGAAATTGGACCTCTTGTCATTAAATTTCCCCTTTGAAGATGATATATTTATAATTTTAGTTTCTTGAAAATGAATTCAGGAATTGAAGTAATAATTTTCATTATCCACCACCAGAAAAACGGTGTATAAACAACACTTTTCCTTTTTTTCATCGCCTTGTAAATATCTTTGCCTACTTTTTCAGGAGAAGCAACCAGTATTTTCGGAAGCGGCATACCATACGTCATGGGTGTATTAACGAAACCGGGTTTTATGGTTAGTACATTAACACCTGATTTAAACAAACGGCTTCGCAAGCCTGATAAATATACAGTAAGAGCGCCTTTAGCTGAGCCATACATGTAATTACTTTGCTTGCCTCTATCACCTGCAACAGAAGAAATTACCGCTATATTACCCTTCTTTGCTGTTTCAAATTCTGCAGCTAAAAGCTCGCAGACAGAAACTACTCCTGTAAAATTTGTATCAATTATCATGTGAGCTTCGGTGAAATCATTTTGTGCTTTTTCCTGTGAGCCTAAATACCCGAAAACTATCAAGGCGAAATCTATCACCGGAGTTTTGGCAAGCAGGTCTTCGATGAACTTTTTATGGCTGGGGTAATCAAGAGCATCAATATATTCAGCCCTGCATGTTACCTTATACCTGATGCTGAAATCATTTGCATACTTTTCAGGTTCATCCTGTTTTCTTCCGCAATAAATTATTTCATGCCCGGCTTCAGCAAAGTGTGAAGCAGCAGCCTGTGCAATTAATGAGTTTGCTCCAAATACTACTAAGGACATAAGCCGATCCTCTCTGCCAGGTTTGAAGTGAATTTATTTTCAGGGTCGTATTTAATTTTTATCTTCATCCATTTTTCCCATAAACCGCTGTACATTTGTTTAAAAGTTTTTTCATCCAAAATTGAATCTTTGGTAAGGTATGTTCTTCCTTTGTAATCCAGGACGATCTCATCAAGCTGTTTACACATATCAATGACCCCTTTTTTAACAGGGAAATCCATTGAAAGCGTGTATCCTTTGAAGGGGAATGAAAGTATGCCGTCCTGGTCTCCCATTTTTTTTAGCACTGCCAAGAATGAACCGCTGCCGCTTGCTACAACTTTTTTAAGCACTTTATCAATGGCTTCTTTAGCGCCTTCTTCCGGAATATTGAGCTGGTATTGTATTAATCCGCTTTTGCTGTATATATGATTCCAGTTCAGAATGAAATCAAGCGGGTAGAAATATTTATCGTAATGCTGAAAATCTACTTTTGACCTTGCTGCCATATAAAAAGCTGAGTTGAAAAGTGTAATTGATAATTTATTCAATGTTGAAAAAGGAATTTCAAAAGGAACAGAAATTTTCTTTTCAACATATTTTTGCGTACCGCGATGTTTTAATTTTTCGGTCAGTTCATTTTTATCGGCATAATTGCCAAGAAGCAAAACATTCCTTCCGTATTTTTTGCCTGATGCAACAATATCCATCCATGCAACGGAATAGTGGTAATCCTCATCATACTCCTCGAATTTATCGAAGAGCTCATCTAAATTCTTGAGCTTAATTGAGCGGTTCGTGATGTAAGGTGAGTTTATTTGCTTAAGCTGAATTTCAGCTTCAAGAATAAAACCTGTTAAGCCCATACCGCCAATTGTCGCCCAGAAAAGATCACTGTTCTTCTCACGCGAGCAATCCAGAATTTTGTTTGATGCAGTGAGAATTTTAAAACTTATGACAAAGCTTGAAATTGAACCTACTTTATGGTGATTTTTACCGTGAACATCGCTTGCAATTGCTCCGCCCATTGTAACATATTTTGTGCCCGGTGTAACAGAAGGAAACCAGCCCCTGAGTACAAATGTATCGAGGAGATCTTTATAGGTAACACCTGCTTCACATCTTACAATGCCCGTGTTTTCATCGAAGGAAATGAAGCGATTCATGAGGATTGATTCAGTGACGATACCTTTAGTGTTCAGTGATGCATCTCCGTAGCTTCGCCCCAGTCCGCGGGCAATTACAGAGCTTTGTTTGAGTATCTCCTTCAGGTCAAATATCCCCGGCGGGCGCGTAACTTTGCATTTAGCCTTTGGATATTTACCAAAGCCGGATAGCTCTATCTCTTCAAATTTCATTAGTTTCTGCGTATTGAAAGCACATTCTCCTGTTAATTGTAATGTAAATATCGTAAATAATAAAATGATAAGAAATTTAGAAATTTGGTAGAATATCAAAGTGCCGGGACGCAAGTACAGACACCACCTGTTATGTGGCGTCAGGTTTGTAACCTGACGAATAAAAATTAGACCATATAATTCAGGTACATCAATGATAATATCTTCAAAATGTGCTTTTGTAATTAAGTGCAAAATTTATACTCTTTGCAGGCTTTGTCTGAGTGTCAGGTTACAAACCTGACACTACAAAGGTAAAAATTAGGTAGTTAATGCAATTATATCCGGTCGCGGGTTAAGACATGACATTTTATAACTCGTTTTACAATAGCAGGCTTTGCCTGCATGTCAGGTTGAAAACCTGCTATCACGATGGATATAACTTTAATATTAAACATTATATCCTTATTTTTGCAAAACAGTTCTTTGTTATATTCCGTTAAAAGCGGAAAATTATTTTCGGTTCACTTAATTTACAACAGTGAATAATCCCAATAGGGATAAATAGGGAATCCGGTTGAAGCCGGAGCTGTCCCCGCAACTGTATTAGAGAAGACCGGTTAGTTTAATGTCACTGTCATTATTTTATGATGGGAAGACTTACCGTTAATCGCTCTATAAGCCAGGAGACCTGCCGAAAATATCTATGTTATGAAATGATCTTCGAGGGCAAAGATTACATGTTATTAAAATTGGAGGCTCCCTGTCTCTATGATTGACCATGTATTTTATACTTATAAGGTCATTGTAGAAACAGGGAGTTTTGTTTTTTTAATAAACAATTTTAATAACTAAACTTTTTTCATCGGGAGAAATATGAAAAAGTTAATATTCGCTTCAATTTTAGTTTTCGTTTCTTTATTTGTTTTAACAGTTTTCAATGGATGTGGTGATGAAACTGTAACTAATCCAGTTTATGTAACATCAACAAGCGGTGCTTATATTTTATCGGAAGGAACAACATCACTTAACAGCAGACTTTCATTTTATTCCATTTCCAGGGATTCTTTCTACCAAAGTTTATACAATGGTAACCTGGCATATCCTGATGGAATTGAGCTATACAATGGCGATATATATCTTGTAGAACAGGGTCCAAGTTTTGGAGGGCAGGGCAAAGTACACATACTTGATTCTAATGGTGGTTTAAAAATCAGTTCAAATCCTTTTGGCTCAAGTCCATATTCAATAGTGTTAACAGGTCAAAGAGCTTATATAACTAATGGACCCGGAAGTAAAGTAACTGTTTTAGAAATGCATAACCTTGCATTTGTGCAGGATATTAATGTTGGAGTATATCCGCAGGAACTTGCAATTTCGGGTGATAAAATTTTTGTATGCAACACAAGCGCGTTTGGCGGTAATGCCGATTCAACTTTATCCGCCATAGATCCCAACTCAAATGCAGTTACTCAAACAATTACATTAAGAAAAGACCCTACATCACTCAAAAGTATTCAGGTTACAGGCGGACATGAACTATATGTTGGCTGCCAGGGCGGTGGTGGAATGATCTATAAAATTGAACCCTTATCTTGTAATAAGCTTGATTCTTTCAGTCTTCCTAATGGTTTTGATAAAGACCTGGTAATTTACAACGGTTCAATTTATTTCATTTCAGGTTCAAATAATATTGAGAGGCTTGACTTATCCACAAGAGCTGTAACAATGTTTATTGCAAATCCGGGTACACCGACTTATTTTTATGGATACAATATTGATCCTGTTAACGGTAAACATTACGTGCTCGATGCAAAGAATTTTTCTGTGGACGGAAGTTTATATATTTACAATACAAGCGGAGTTCTTGAAAGAACATATACAACAGGTGTCGGACCCAGAAGGGTTGTTTTTAAGACTCAAACAACTTCATCGGGATTGTAAATTCAGAAATTGAAGAATATCAGTCAAATATTGTTTCTAATAGTATTAGTAATTAATTCTATTCCTGCCCAGGAGGTCAATTCCTCTGGGCGGGATAGTGTTATTACTCCGGAAATTGTTGTTGAATCCAATAGGCTTAAAATGACCAATGCAGAAGCGCCGAACAAGATACAGGTCATAGATGAAAATGTAATTTTGAAAATGAATGGCTCAAGGCTGCCTGATATATTAAACATGAGCGATGCTGTATTCATTAAGGATTACGGCTTTAACTCCGGGAGTAAAACTATATCACTCAATGCTACACAAAGTGAACATACGTTGATATTAATAGACGGCATCAGGCTCAACAGCAGGCAGAATGCGCAGTATGACCTCTCATTATTAGATATGGATAATGTTTCACGTATTGAAATATCAAAGGGCGGCTCATCAGCATTATATGGAAGCGAAGCAATAGGTGGTGTTATTAATATTATTACAAAGCAATTTTATTCTACTCACCCAATAGGTTTTAATTTCAAAGTAGGTGTTGGTTCTTATGGCTACAGGAAGTTTTTCGGAAAATTTTCACACAGTTTTGAGCCTGCAAATTTTAAGAAAATTACTTATAACCTTTCATATTCAGATGAACGTGCAAAGAATAATTATGATTATAATATTAAAAACGGGTTAATTGAAGTAAGTAAGCAAAAAGAAAATTCCGACTTCAACACACAGTCTCTAAATCTTGATGTTAATTCTTTAAATGAAGACAAATCTTTGTTGAAATTGTTTGCAAACTATTCTCACTTTGAAAGAGGTGTGCCAGGAATTGATATAGGATACTCAACCGGCACTGCAAGACAAATAGATTATAATGCTATAACAGGCATTGCTTACAGCAGGAAAATCCATAAAGACTTGTATCTAAAATCAGACTTAAGTTACAAATATTCACTTCAAAAGTATTTTGATCCAACAACTTATAATCTATCAGTAAAAATTAACAGCTTTTACAAGCTGAATACTATTGCATCAAACAGTACGATAAGCTTTACACCTTCAGAAAAATTTAATATTGAAACAGGTACCGAATTAAGTTTTAATGATATTGTAAGCAATGAAACTGATAAGGGGAATCTAATGCAGGCTGCTGTATTTGCAATAACAAAATTTGAATCAAAGTTTAAAGGAATTTCAAGAATATCAATTTACCCTTCCATAAGGTATGATTACTTCTCAAATATTTCTGAACATAATGTTGTAACCGGAAAAATTGGCTTAAATATTAAGCCGTTTAATAAAGCAGATCTGAATTTAAAATCATCGTTCGGCAATAATTTCCGTGCGCCGACATTTAATGAGCTTTACTGGAGGGATCTTGGGAATAAGAACCTGAAGCCGGAGAAATCATTAAGCTTTGATGCGGGGATTTATTACAAGTTTAATTTCGGGGGGATTAATGAATTTGAGGTATCGTACTATAATATATATACCAAAGACAGAATTGTATGGACACCTGTTTCAGGCACTATATGGCGCCCGATAAATATTCAAAAGGTAAGCTCTGAAGGAATAGATGTGAGCTTACGCTCTGAAATAAGTATGAATAGAACATTTAAGGCAAATATTGGAATTAACTATACTTACGGCAGTTCAGTAAAGAAAAAAGAGGATTACCCCGGTGACCCCACATATAATAAACAGCTCATTTACCTGCCAAAAGAAATGGTAAAAACTTCAATTATGATAAATTATTTGACTACAAGTAAAATATTAAAATATGTATCTTTTAGCCTGTTCTATAATTTTTCTACAAGAAGATATACAAATTTTGAAAACACTCAATTTGTGCCAAGATACGATGTTTTGGACGGAAATCTGGGGTTTGGAACAAAATTGTATGGCGTAGAAACAGGCATTAGGTTCATAGTAAACAACATAATGAACGAAGATTATGCTGTACTTCCCGGTTTCCCAATGCCTCTAAGAAATTTTAAAATAGAACTAAATATTAAGTATTAGTTATTAGTTCAGCTAAATGGAAAAACTAAAAATAGAATTCCGCCCCAATTACAAGTATGAAGATTACCTTCAGTGGGAAGGTAAGTGGGAATTAATTTATGGCGTACCATATGCTATGAGTCCTTCACCTGTATTTATTCACCAGGTTGTTTCAAATAATATTATACTCGAGCTTAATGATGCTTTAAAGAACTGTACAAAATGTACAGCATTATTCGGATTGGACTGGCACATAAAAAATGAGAGTGACGATACAGTAGTTTGTCCGGATAACGTTGTTATTTGTAAAGAGATAACTGGAAAGTTTATTGAGAATGCACCTGGTATAATATTTGAGATATTATCACCTTCAACTGAAGAAAAGGACAGGATCTTAAAATACCATCTTTATCAAGGTGAAGGCGTAAAGTATTATGTAATAGTTGATACTGCTAATAAAGTAGCGGAAGTTTTTGAGCTTCAGAATAAAAAGTACAGAAAGATCATTGAAGCTAAAAAGGATAAAGTTTTATTTGATTTGGGTAAGTGTAAAGTAAGTTTTGATTTCAGTAAAATCTGGTATATTAAAAAATAAAATTATTTTAATCATAGGAGAATTGTAAAAATGACAAATTTTATCATAGCAACCGTATTAATTTTGTTCGCAGCTTTTTCAAGGCTTATACCGCATCCAATGAACTTTGCGCCAATTGCAGCTATTGCACTTTTTGCTGCAGTTTATATGGATAGAAAATATGCGTTCATATTGCCTATAGCAGCAATGTTATTGAGTGATATATTCATAGGATTTTATTCAGGTATCTGGTGGGTTTATGGAACTTTTGCTTTAATTGCATTATTTGGTTTATGGCTTAAGAAAAGAGTTGAAAACAAAAGCGGACTTGGTAAAGCAGGATATATTTATGCTACAACACTTGTTTCATCGATAGTATTCTTTCTTGTTACAAACTTTGGCGTGTGGATAAGCGGATTTATGTATGAAATGAACTTTAAAGGACTGATAGAATGTTATACTATGGCAATCCCTTTTTTCCGTAACTCTTTAGGCGGCGACCTGTTCTATGTAACTGCTTTGTTTGGCGCGTATGAGCTTGCCGTAAAATTTTCTGCAAGGTTTGCAGGGACCTCAGCATTACAGGAAGTGAAAACCAAGAAATAAATCTCAATATCAAATATGATATCACGGTTATATGAAGAACTTAAGAAACGAATAGTATTCCTTGACGGTCCCCGCGGCACGATGATACAGAAACGCATGCTTAGTGAAGCAGACTTCAGGGGCTCAAGATTAAAAGACCATCCTTACGACTTAAAAGGTAACAACGATATACTCAATATCACACAGCCACAGATAATTTCTGAAATTTATGAGGCGTATCTTGATGCGGGCAGTGATATTGTTGGAACCAATACCTTTAACTCAACTTCAATATCACAAGCAGACTATAATACAGATGAGTATGTTTACGAAATAAACTTTGAAGCTGCTAAGCTTGCAAAAATTGCTGCAGATAAATTTACAGCTAAGACTCCAGATAAGCCGAGATTTGTCGCGGGCGCTATTGGTCCAATGAACAAGACCCTATCACTCTCTCCAGATGTAAATGACCCTGGTTTCCGCGCGGTAACTTTTGAGCAAATAAAAGATTCATATCTTGAACAGGTAAGAGGATTAATTGATGGCGGAGTTGATATACTGCTTGTTGAAACTGTGTTTGATACATTGAACTGCAAAACTGCCTTATACGCAATAAACGAATATTTTGATAAGACCGGCAGAAAACTGCCTGTAATGGTATCGGGTACAATTACCGATCTCAGCGGAAGAACACTATCGGGGCAGACTGTTGAAGCGTTCTGGAATTCAATAAGTTATGCGGGTTTATTAAGTGTTGGCTTGAACTGCTCGCTTGGCGCAAAGGAAATGCGCCAATATGTAGATGAGCTTTCTGAAAAAGCGAATGTGTATTTAAGCTGTTACCCTAATGCAGGTCTGCCGAATGAATTTGGCGAGTATGATGAGCTTCCGCAGGAAACAGCGGAGCTGTTACTTGATTTTGCAAAGAGCGGATTTTTGAATCTGGTTGGCGGCTGCTGCGGAACGACTCCCGACCATATAAGAAAAATTACTGAGCTACTTAAGGATATTCCGCCAAGGAAAATTCCCGAAGTGCATCCGTATTTAAGGCTTAGCGGACTTGAAGCATTAAATATTACACCACAGACGAATTTTGTGAATATCGGTGAAAGAACAAATATTACAGGTTCTACAAAATTTGCAAAGCTGATAAGAGATGAAAATTATGAAGAAGCGTTAAGCGTAGCTATGCAGCAGGTTGTAAGCGGCGCGCAGGTTATTGATATTAATATGGACGAGGGCATGATTGACGGTGTAGCTGCAATGGAAAAATTCTTAAAGCTTGTTGCTGTTGAACCAGATATAGCAAGGGTTCCGGTGATGCTTGATTCATCCAAATGGGAAATTATAGAAGCAGGATTAAAATGCCTGCAGGGTAAAGGAATAGTAAATTCCATAAGCTTAAAAGAAGGCGAAGAGAAGTTTATTGAATATGCAAGGAAAGTAAAGCTATACGGCGCAGCCGTGATTGTTATGGCTTTTGATGAGAACGGGCAGGCAGATAACTTCCAGAGAAGAATTGAAATATGCCAGAGAACTTATGACATTTTAACAAAGAAAGTTGGCTTTCAGCCGCAGGATATAATTTATGACCCGAATATACTTACTGTTGCAACGGGAATTGATGAGCATAATAATTATGCCGTAGATTACATCAACGCAACAAAATGGATAAAAGAAAACCTGCCTTATGCTAAGGTAAGCGGTGGAGTGAGCAATATTTCATTTTCATTCCGTGGAAATAATTTTGTTAGGGAAGCGATGCACTCGGCATTTTTATACCATGCTATAAAAGCAGGTATGGATATGGGTATTGTAAATGCAGGAATGATTGAAGTATATGATGAAATTCCCAAAGACCTGCTTGAGCTTGTTGAAGATGTACTGCTTAACAGGAGGCCGGATGCAACAGAAAGGCTTGTACAGTTTGCTGAGACTGCTAAAACCAAAGGCAAAGTTATAGAGCAGGAAAATGCATGGCGCGATCAGCCTGTTGAAGAAAGATTAAAGCATGCGCTGATTAAGGGCATAGTGGAATTTATTGAAATAGATACAGAGGAAGCAAGAAAAAAGTATCCACAGCCGCTTGATGTTATCGAAGGTCCCTTAATGGACGGAATGAATGTTGTTGGTGACCTTTTCGGTGCAGGCAAGATGTTTTTGCCGCAGGTTGTAAAGAGCGCAAGGGTAATGAAAAAATCAGTGGCATACCTTACTCCATATATTGAAGATGCAAAAGCTGCCGGGGCATCAAGTATTAATGGCAGAATTCTGCTTGCAACTGTTAAGGGTGATGTGCATGATATTGGCAAAAATATAGTAGGCGTTGTGCTTGGATGTAATAACTACGAAGTGATAGATCTTGGTGTAATGGTTGCCGCAGAAAAAATTCTGCAGATTGCCAAAGAAAAGAAAGTTGATATTATCGGGCTGAGCGGCTTGATTACTCCCTCGCTTGATGAGATGGTTCATGTTGCCAGGGAAATGGAGCGCCAGGGATTTAAAGTACCGCTATTAATAGGCGGAGCGACAACATCAAAAATTCATGCTGCCGTTAAGATAGCTCCGAATTACTCAAATCCAACTGTTCACGTGCTAGATGCATCAAGAAGCGTAACGGTTGCCGGAAGCTTAATGAACAAGGATAATCGCGATGGTTTCATAGGCGCAGTTAAGCAGGAATATGAGCGCATGAGGATATCACATAAAGGCAGAAAAGATAATAAGAAATTCCTGTCAATTGAAGAGGCTCGTAATAGGGGATTTAATATCGATTGGGATAAAACAGAAATTACAAAACCCAGCTTTACAGGCAATAAAGTTTTTGATGATTTCCCGCTCGAAAAGATAAGGGGAAAGATAGACTGGACACCGTTTTTCTTAACATGGGAACTTAAAGGAAAATATCCACGAATTTTTGATGATACAACTTATGGAAGCGAAGCAAAAAACATATTTGATGACGCAAATAAACTGCTTGATGATATTATTGCAAACAAATGGCTTACTGCTAAAGCAGTGATTGGATTATATCCTGCAAATTCAAATGGTGATGATATTGAGCTTTATTCAAATGACAAGAGAAAAGAAGTTTTAACAACACTGCATACACTAAGACAGCAGGCTGAAAAAACAAACAAGGATCCGTATATTGCACTTTCTGATTTTGTAGCGCCAGTAAATAGCGGTGTAAATGATTACCTGGGCTGTTTTGCTGTTACTACCGGAATTGGAATAGAGAAGCTGCTTGAAAAATTCGCAAAAGAGCATGATGATTACAGCAGTATTATGACTAAGGCAATTGCCGATAGGCTTGCCGAAGCATTTACAGAACTTATGCATGAGCTTGTGAGGAAAGAGTTCTGGGGATACGCAAAAGGTGAGGTATTGAGTAATGAAGACCTTGTTGCAGAAAAGTATAACGGCATCAGACCAGCACCAGGCTATCCCGCACAGCCTGACCACACAGAAAAGATGCTGGTATTTGACCTGCTTGAAGTTGAGGAAAAAGTGGGAATTATTCTAACCGAAAGCTTTGCAATGTACCCGGCTTCATCTGTGAGCGGACTTTATTTCTCGCATCCGGAATCAAAATACTTTAACGTTGGCAAAATTAATAAAGACCAGGTTGAAGAGTATGCTAGCAGAAAAAATATGTCCCTTGAAGAAATTGAAAGATGGCTGGCACCAATATTGGCTTATGAAAGAACAGAAAAAGAAGTAATTTAAATTTTATGCCCGAAATTAGCAGATTTCTTGGAATAATCATTAAAATGTTTTATAATGAACATGCACCTCCGCATTTTCATGCTGAGTATAATGAATTCAAGGCTGAGATATTTATAGAAACATTAGAGATCAAAGAAGGAAGACTTCCCAAAAGAGTTTATTCTCTGGTACTAGAATGGGCAACTGAACATAGAAGTGAATTAATAAGTGATTGGAATTTAGCCAGAGAGAAAAAATCATTAAATAAAATTGAGCCTTTAGTATGAATATAATTGAAAAATCAAAAATTCACGATATTGTAAAAGTTGAACCGCTTGAGGATTATTTTATTTCTGTTGTATTTGACGATGGTTTAACTAAAACAATTGATATAAAGCCTTTTATTAACGAAGGCATCTCTACTGAATTATTTAATAAGGAATATTTTAATCGTGTTTTTTTAGATAATGGTTCAGTGACATGGCCAAATGGATATGATTTTTGTTCTGTTTTTTTAAGAGAAGATATTTAATATTTCACAAATGGTCACAAAATGTGTATGTTCCGATAAGTTATTTTCTGAGATGAAAGCAGTTAGTGAGAAATATGGATTGAAAACTTTAAACGAATTAAAAGAATATATTCAGTTCGCTGAAAACTGTAAATTTTGCATTCCTTACATAGAAATGATGCTTAAAACAGGTGAAACAGAGTTTGAGCCTGTTTTTTTTAATGAAAATTTTTAATATTCCTTCTTCAAAGAGGTGTTAATTGAATAAAATTATTGCAGTTGTTGGTATGTGCGGCTCAGGTAAAAGCGAAGCTGTTAAATATTTTGTTGAAAACGGCTATAAGCGTGTTTACTTTGGCGAAGTTGTTATAAACGAAGTGAAAAGGCTCGGGCTTGAAGTGAATGAACATAATGAACGTGCTACCCGCGAGAACCTGCGTAAGGAATTTGGTATGGGAGCAATGGCTGTAAAGAGTCTGCCAATAATTGATGAGTTTATGAAACACAGCAATGTTGTGGTTGAAAGTCTGTACTCCTGGGAAGAGTTTAAGATACTGAAAGAGAAATTTGGCGAAGCGTTTAAGCTGCTTACTATTTATACAACAAAAGCATTAAGATATGAAAGGCTGCTAAAAAGGCAAATCAGACCGTTGAGTTATGATGAATCGAAGAGCAGGGATCTGAGCGAGATTGAGAAGCTTGAAAAGGGCGGACCGATTGCATATACTGATTATTTGATAATGAATGACGGCTCGCTTGATGAGATGAATGAAGAGTTGAAGAAGTATGTTTAAATAACTTTGTACTGACAGAAATAAATTATATACATTTGCATTCCCAATCCCCGCATTCGCGAGGAGGAGTTTGTCCGAAGGACTCCTTTGGAGGGAATGAGAAAATTAATATTAAGTATGGATCCCCGCTTTCGCAGGGATGACAAGCTAATGAAAAGAAAAGATTACATTTTGTGGGATGAGTATTTTATGGGGATAGCGTTGCTATCTGCAAAGAGGAGCAAGGATCCAAGCACGCAGGTTGGTGCATGCATAGTTAATCAGTTCAACAAAATTGTAGGTATTGGGTACAATGGATTCCCAATTGGATGTGATGATGATGCGCTGCCGTGGGGCAAGACATCGGAAAACTTAAATGAGACAAAGTATCCTTATGTTGTGCATGCAGAAGCAAACGCGATACTTAATTCTACTAAAGACCTGCATGGTTCACGGATATTTGTCGCGCTGTTTCCCTGTAATGAATGCACGAAGCTGATAATTCAGTCAGGTGTAAAGGAAATAATATATCTTTCTGATAAGTATAAGGATACTGACAGCGTAAAGGCATCAAAGAAGATGCTTGATATGGCAAAGGTAACTTATAGGCAATTAGATTTGGGTGATAAAAGACTTGAAATTGATTTTACTATAAAATAAAATAGATAAGCAGGCTATAATATGGATAAGAAAAAAGTTACGATGGAAGATGCAAAAAAAGCAGGAGGCAAGAAATACAGAGAAAAAGTACAGAAAGTTTTAGATGAATACGAAAAATTACCAGACGAAGAAAAACACCAGTCACATTTATACTATGGTTACGGCAAGGGTAAAACAACTGCTGCAATGGGTCTTGCATTCAGGGCGCTTGGCGCGGGGTTGAAAGTTGCAATTGTTGAATTTGATAAAGGTTTTGACCAGACTAAAGAGCATTACTACGAACGAAGAATATTCTTTAAGCTAAAAGAACTGGGCTATTCTGTTGAGATATATTCATCAGGTTGTGAAAGAATGAATGAAGACGGGACATTCCGCTTTAAGAATGCCGAAGAAGATTTTGAAGAAGCAAGAAGAGCTTTGGGTATTGTTAGGGATTTAATTGTAAATGGCAAACAGGATATACTTGTGCTTGATGAATTTGTAGCCGTAGCAAATTATCATTTAATAGATGAAAAAGATGTGTTTGATATACTTGATTTGTATGATAAGAACAGAAGATATGAACTTGTAATAACAGGACATAAGCTATTTGAAGGGCTTGAAGACAGAATGGGTCTTATTACTGAGAACAGGAAAGTGAAACATTATTTTGATAAGGGGATACAGGCTAGAAAAGGAATTGAATTTTAGAAGTGAAACCTTTCGAAGCAGGGGCTTCGCAAGGCAGGCGTGAGACAAGAAGAAAAAAATTGAAATTCATAAATAAACATATAATTTTATTTACTATCACATTGACCCTTGCGGCAATATTAAATGCATGTGATGATTCAAGCGGACCCACAATTACAAACAGCTCAAATCCGCTTAAGGGAGCGTATATTTTATACAATAATTCCTTAAACCGCGCTGATTACGCATTTTATGATGCAGCAAAGGATTCAGTAACCGATTTTGTTTTCAGTACAAATAATTCTGGCATAAATCTGGGTGTAAACCCGGGGGAAATGAAGCTTAATTCAGATAGAAAGCTTTATGTTTCAACACTTGGAATCCCCGGAAGTGCAGGAACTATTTATAAAATTGATCCAAATAATAATAATGTAATTGATTCATTAAGATTTGGAAAAAATCCTTATGGCTTTGCAATAAATAACAATAGATTGGTTATTGCAAATTTTGGCGGTTCTTATGCTTCAATTCTTGATCTTGACCTAAATATAATAAGAGATTCTATTGGGGTTGGATCTGCTCCCCGATATGTGCTGTATGGATTTAATAAATATATAGTAAGTAAATCTGCCATAACAACAGAAAACTCAATTGCACTTATTGATGAGTCGAGTAATCTTGTAACTAAGCTGTTTTATCCGGCAGCACCTCTTAGCGCTATATACAATGTTAATGGAATATTTATTTCAACATCATCAAATAAGAATGTTTACCGCATAGAAACCGAATCATATACAACAATAGATTCATTTTCAGTGCCTACCGTATTGACATCTATAAATAGGTTGGTTTTTAAGACGCAAAACAGTTTTTTTGCTGTTGCAGGAGGGAAAGAAGTATGGCTGGTAAACTCAGGTTCAGGGACTTTTACGTTTACAAATATTTATCCTGCTTCGTCAAATATAAGTATTTTAACTGCATCTTATGAATCAAATTCAAATGAGTTATTTATTGCAGTCAGGGATAATTCAACAGGTTTTAATCAACTGATCATTATTAATGGAGATAGTGGAACCTTAAAACGCACTAAACCTATTGCTGGATATGGTTCTGCAAGTATTGTATTCAGGTATTAACTTTCAACTGTTAGATATACGGTTTTTGTATATTAGCTTTCCAATAAATATTGTAAACACACATATAATTATCCCTCCCAATATATCTACAACATAATGGTATCTTAAATATACCGTAGCCGCAACCATACAAACAAAATACGGCAGGTAGAAGTAAAATGATCTTGATCGAAACTTCCAGGAAAGGTAAGTGATAAGGAATGCTGTTATTGTATGCAGGCTTGGCATTGCATCACGTTGGACATAATCCTGTGGATTTATAACTCCCGGCGGAATAGACTCGCCGAAATTGAGGAATGCCCTTATGTATTCAGTCAGAAAAATACCGGGCATTTGCGAATTTATAGAAAAGAAATCGTGTAAATGGAAACGGGGACCGTTTGTAGGGATGAGCAAATATAAAATGTAGCTAATATAGAAGCTGAAGAAAAGAATGAAAATGGTATATTTAAATTCTTTATACCTATGCCATATATAAAGCTCGATTCCGAAAACGACTATCATAGGATAGTAATAAGCATAAACTAGCTGAAGGAATTCAGTGAGAAATGGATTTTCAAAACGGAAAGCCCACTGGGTTGGATTAAGTCCGAAAACTGCAAAATCCATTTTTATGAAAACGGGATCCCAATCAAGGGGCTTAAGTGAATATCCTATTATATATACCTGCTTAAAAATAAATAAAACAACTGCAATTCCATACCAGTATCGTATTAATTTTAATGGGGATAAATTCTTAATGCTGTTATCACCCGAAATTTCTGCTTGTATTTCATATTTATTTACAATACGCGCAATTGCCCAGATCAAAAATAAATTTACAGCAATAAGTATATACCAGTAATTGATCCTGAAATTGAAGTAAACATAAATTAAGCAGAGAACCAGTAACATTGCCTGTGTAACTTTATCGGCGGGTGAAAGATATTTAATTGATCTTTTTATATTGCTTACAAAATAAATTTATACAAGCCAACTAAGAGCAAAAGTAGAAAGAGTTAAAAATACTGTGATACCCACAACATCCTGAAATGCCGTTTCAAACGGGCCTACAGTAATAGCAGGATCAAAACCCAGTTTTTTGGAAAGTAAAGGAGTTGTAGTTCCTACAAATGCAGAAATGTTTATAGAAATTAACATTGAAATTCCAACAACAATTCCGAATATTGCTTTCCCAAACCATATACCTCCAATTATACCTATTATTAGTCCGCAAGTTGCGCCAATTATCAAACTTATCAGAAGTGCGCGCTTGATGGGTTCACCCCACCTGTTTATTGATACGCCACCGGTTGCAAGCGCTCTAACTGTCATAGCTGAAGCCTGTAGCCCGGTATTCCCAGATATTGCCGAAATTATAGGCATAAACGAAGTAAGCAGCAATACTTTAGAAAGTGTTTCATCGTAATGATGGATAACAATTCCTGCAAGAAACTGAATACCAAGTGTGATAAGCACCCATGGCAATCGCAGCCAGGCGATCTGGAATGGTGATTTACTTGCAAGCTCTTCGGCATCAGAACCAACAATTTTTGCAACGTCTTCAGAGAACTCTTCTTCCATGATCTCGGCTATGTCATCAAACGAAATTTTGCCAACAACTCTTTGCTCTTTATCTGTTACAGGAACTGATACAACATCATACTTTCGCATTATGGCAGCTACTTCTTCCTGGTCTGTATCAACATCAACAGATATTACTTCTTTAGACATTATATCAGCCATAATAACTGAAGGTGTATCAAAGGCAACAATAATTTTTTTAAGTGATACTATTCCCAAAAGTTTCCCCATATCATCAGTGACCCAAACGTGGTATAGGTGCTCATTATCCGGGGCTTCTTCGCGTATAATTTCAACGGCTCTTTGAATGGAATCTGTTGCCTTAACAATAACAAATTCCTTCTGCATAATACCGCCGGCAGAATCTTCGTGGTAACTAAGCAGCTCTTTAACTTCGCTGGAATCTTCGGCTTCCATCTGCTGAAGCACATCTTCGGCTTTATCTTCTTCAAGATCACCTATAATATCAGTAGCGTCATCGGAATCCATCTCTCCGACTATTTCGCTGATCTCACCTGATGAAAGATGTTCAAGTATAAAATCGCGTTGATGATCGTTAAGTTCTAGTATTACCTCAGCCTGTGTTTCATCATCAAGCAGTTTAAAGAGTTCAAGCCCTTCTGCATCCCTTAGGTTATCTATAATAAGGGCAATATCAGCCGGGTAAATATCCGCAAGGATATTTTTTAAGAGAGCATCGGAATTGCTTTCAACTAAGTCAGAAATATCGTTTAGCAGCTGCTCATCAACTTCTATTACGGCACGATGTTGTTTTTTATCAGGCATGATTTAAATTTACAAACCTTTGTAATGTTCGTCTATACAGATTAGTCAAAGGCTTGCCTTTGACCTACAATAATTGTTAATGCATTAATAATTAAATCTTGCATAAGCTTTTTCAAGCAGAGAGTTATTTGGTACAATATTCTCGGTTGCTTTGAATTTTATATAGGCATTATATCCTATCATTGCAGCATTATCGGTTGAGTATATCTTTTCAGGAAAAAAAATATTATATCCCATAGCTTCAAATTCTTTGAACTGAGATCTTAATACTGAGTTTGCCGAAACGCCGCCTGAGATTGCGATTGTATTAACTTTAAAATCGGCAGCAGCCTTCATGGTTTTATCAACCAAAGTACCTATTACTGCTTTCTGAAATGATGCTGCAATATCGTTTATTGGAAGATTATCCTTTTGCCCGCCAAAATTATCTTTAAGATAGTAAAGCACCGATGTCTTTATCCCGCTGAAAGAAAAATCATACGGATTGCTTTTGATGTTTGACTTGGGAAATTTATGAAAATCCTGATTACCTGTACTTGCGAGCTTATCAATTAACGGACCTCCCGGGTATTCAAGCCCAAGCATTTTTGAAACCTTATCAAATGCTTCACCAGCGGCATCATCGTGTGTATTGCCAAGAACTTTGTAAGTATTGTAACTATCAACAAGGAATAATATAGTATGTCCCCCTGAAACTACAAGTGCAATAAAAGGGAAGTTTATGTTTTCTTTACCGATGAAGCATGAAAAAAGGTGTGATTCGATATGATCAATTCCAATAAAAGAAATATTGCCTGCTAAGGCATAGCCTTTTGCATAATTATAACCAACAAGCAATGAGCCAATTAAACCTGGACCTTGTGCTGCAGCAACCAGAGAAATATCAGACCTGCTTACACCTGCATCAGTAAAAGCACGATGAACAATATCATCAATAATTTCAATATGAGCGCGCGAGGCAAGCTCTGGCACGATCCCGCCATACTCTTTATGGAAAATTTGTGAAGAAATAATATTTGATAAAACTTTGCCGCCTGAGAGAATTGCCGCCGAGGTTTCATCACATGAAGATTCGATAGCGAAAGTTAAAACTGACATCTACAAAAATATCATTTTTAATGAATTTTAGCAATTCTACAGGAAAACACACCTAAACAGCTAACTGATATTCGGCATATATGCCGTATATATGGTATTGAACTCACTAACCAAAAAAACTAACTTAGTGTTCCCAAATGAAATAGAGGTTTGATTTTTTGAAAAAAATGATTATTATTGTAACCGGGGGTATGCGCAATTATTATTTAGTTACTAATAGCATAGAAGTAAAGTAAAACTTTAATCAAGAAGTTATTTTACAAACATTAAAGAAAAACATGTTAAAGAAACTACTCCCGATATTTCTGCTCATAGCGCTTACCGCTACAGTAAGCTACTCACAAAATCTTGCAGATTCCGGGTATTATTACCAAAAAATTGGGTTTAAAGATAAAGCCACAGGTTTTTTTGAAGAGTATTTATATTCAAATCCTTCAAATTACCAGGTAAGGCTTGATCTTGCGTTTTTGTATATGGATACCAAGCAGCTTACTAAGGCAAGAGAGCAATTTGATTATGTGAGCAAAAACTCCACAAACGATAGTGAAGTTCAGATGGCTAAGCAGATGGTGTTAAATATTGACGGAACTAACGGCAATAATAATAACAATAATCAAACAGATCCAACTACAAATTTATCTTATGCAGATTCCGGTTATTATTATTACAATAACGGTAATAAAATAAAGGCAGCAGAATTTTTTGAGCTGCATTTAAAAGACAAGCCCCGTGATACAAAAACCAGAATGCAGCTTGCATATATTTATTACGACCAAAAAAAATACTCAAACTCATTAAAACATTTTGATTATGTAGGAAGCCATACAACCAATTCACAGGAAAAAGAGCAGGCTAAATCATCATCTCTTGTATTAAGGGAAGAGATTGCAAACTCATCAAAAAAATCTCTGGATATGTATTTCTACAATTTCTACGATTCATTCCAGGAAAATTACATTGCAAATTTAGTAGGGCACGTAAATTTCAGATTAGGTCCTAAACTATATGCAGGACCGTATCTTGATGTTTATACTGATTCACGTTCAACAAAAGCATTAATATATAATGACCGTTTTGTGGAGATAGGCTTATTCCTGAGATTTTCCATAATGAAAAATTTATTCTTTGAAGGCAGGATGGGTTTTACGAGGCAAATAGACCTTGATTCAAACAAGATAAACTTAAAGCCAATGCTTATTTATTTTAATCGTTTTGGTGATGCAAAAGTTTATGCCGGCAGCAAGTCAGGCTCAAAAACAAGCATGTACCTTGATATATATTATGCGGCAATGTATGATTATAAATATAAAAATGCGTTTTTGCAGGGAATGCTGCAACAGGTGCTGCGATTCCATACGGGAGGGTATTCATACGTAGAAAACTACGTGTTTGAATCAGGGCAGTTTGACGGAAGAAGGCTTGATTACAATAATTATTTTGAAGTTGGCACGGGAATTAGATTTAAACCGAACATTATGGTTTTCCCTGTACTATTTATAGAACCAACATATAAAATGTACTTCTTTGGTGATAAAATGAATTCATTCCAGATAAAAGCCGGCTTTGTGTTCAATTATAAAGTGGCATTTTAACATAGTTGTGTTTTTCAGAATTCAAAAAAATAGAGATAATAATTTAATATAACTATATGCAAGAAGTTTTCACAATATTACTCTGGATCTGTTCAGTTCTGCTGATAATAAGCGGTTTGGACGATGTGTTTGTTGACCTGCTTTACTGGTTCAACCGCTGGAAATATAACAGGAGCCTTCCTAATGTGGATGAAGTGCTGGCAGCCAGTGAAAACAACATTGCTCTTGTAATTTGCGCATGGCGCGAATATAAAGTTATAGGAAGAACACTTACCTATGCATTAAGTAAAATGAGGTATAATGACTTTACAATATTTGTGGGTATCTATCCAAATGATACAAAAACGCTTGAAGTTGTAAAGAGAATTGCGCAGAAGAATAACAAGGTTGTAATTTGCGTTAACTCTCATGACGGACCGACAACAAAAGCCGATAACCTGAACAATGTTTACGCTTCAATAAAAAGATTTGAAAACGATAACGGCAGGAACTTTGATATTATTTCAATTCACGATAGCGAAGATTTTATACACCCGCTAACGCTTAAGATTGATAATTTCTTAATCATGCACCAGGGAGTTGATGCCGTGCAGATACCTGTAGTTCCAATTAAAGATGACAGGGGCAAGTTCATTCACCGGACGTACTGCGATGCGTTCGCAGAAGTGCATTCAAAGGATCTTGTTGTAAGGCAGGCATTAAAAGTGTTCATACCATTTGCGGGCACGGGAATGAGCTTCCGCAGGGAAATATTTATGAACCTTGATAAGAACTATCCGCAGGTATTTAATGAAGCGAATTTAACCGAAGATTACGAGCTTGGCTTAAGGTTATTTAAGATGGGCTATAAGACGGCTTATATAAATTTACTTATAGATAAGAATAATCCAAACTCAAGGGTTGCAACAGGCGAATACTTCCCCAATACATTCTGGGCTGCGGTTAAACAGCGCTCAAGGTGGACAGCGGGTATATGCTTCCAGAACTGGAAGATACACAAGTGGAGCGGTAACTTTAAGACGAAATACTTTTTAATGCGTGACAGGAAAACCATATTCAGCAATTTTATGGTGCTCTTAAGTAATCTTGTATTCGCGATGTTCCTTTTATATATGCTTGGGTTCGGGCTTGGTATAAGAGTGTTTGAGTCAGCAGTAGAGCAGAACACAGCACTTTGGTTCTTTTTGTGGGCATGCTTTTTCTTCATGGTGTGGCGTTTGATCCACAGGTTTATATTCACCTACAGCTGGTACGGCTTAAAGTATGCGTTCTTTAGTTTGATTAGGCTGAACTTTGATAACCTGATAAACTTCTTCGCAACGTTCCGCGCGCTTAAAGTATTTATAAACATGAAGAACAAAATCGTATGGGAATCAACTGATCATTATTGATAAATAAATTTTAAAAATACCATGGTAACAGGGGGCGGTCTGAATATAGGTCGCCCTTTTTTATTTGAATAATATGAAGTCATCACCTGAAAACGGTAGAAATGGGCGTTTTATCTTAATTAACAGTTAGTTATCTTTGTTATCTGAATTAGTAAAAATATGGGCACTGAAAACATAAATATTGGTTTAAATCCCGAAGATCTTAAGGGTAAAAAGGTGATTGTATTCATTTTTGGTACAAGACCCGAGATATTAAAATTATTTGTTTTATACAGGATACTTAAGAAATCCGATGAGTTTTACCCTTTGCTCTATAATACCGCACAGCAGAAAATTTCAGGTGATATTTTATCCAATATCGGTATTCACCCTGATATTACAGCCACAGAAAAACCCAACCGCTCAAGCGATTTGAACGAGCTTATCGCTCACCTGCTTAACGATTTCAACGAAAAGTTCGGTGATAAATCTCCCGTAACAAAAAGCAACCTGCATGGCATAATTGTGCAGGGCGATACCGCTTCTGCATTTGCAGGCGCGCTGTGGGGATTCTTAAACCAGATACCTGTTTTCCACGCCGAAGCCGGTTTGCGTACTTATGATAAAATGAACCCATTCCCCGAAGAGTTTATGCGTGAGGCAGTTGCGCGTATGGCTACGCTGCATTTTGCGCCCAAGGGAATTAACAGGGATAACCTGATAAGAGAAGGAATAAAGTCAGAGAATATTTTTGTAATAGGCAATACTATAAATGATGCAATATTCACACTCATTAAAGAAAAAAAGATTAAAGAACCGGCGCAGAAAAATTATATATTAAGTACTTTCCACCGCAGGGAAAACTGGGGCTTTGTTTCTGATTACGCGAAGGTACTTAACACGGTAATGGATGATGTTACAGGTTACACAGAAATACTTCACCTTATGCACCCAAACCCGCTTATACAGCGCAGCTTTGATGAAGTTATGAATGGCAACGCACACCCAAAGCTGAAGATAATGAAGCCGATACATGATTACTTTGAAATGCTTGGCTATGTAAAAAATGCAGGATGTATTTTAACTGATTCAGGAGGGCTGCAGGAAGAATCGTTATTCTTCAATGTGCCTTGCGGTGTGTTAAGGAAAACCACAGAGCGACCGGAAGTATTGAAGAAAAATGCAAAGCTCCTTCCAATAGATAAACCTGAAATTACAACTTTTCTTACCGAAGCAATTGACTATAGGAAAGTACACCAATCCAAATACAATTATACTTATGGCTTTGGTGACTCAAGTTACCTGATATATGAGCTATTGAAGAAATTCTACGGCATACAAACAGAATTTTCGTATATATAAGCAGGGAATTTTTCAGGGTTTTCATCCAGTAAGTCGAAACGCAGTTTCGACTGCTCTGAGTTATGCAGACTGCTCGAATCGAAGATTCGAGTTACGAATATAGCAGTAATTTAGAATAATAAACCCGATACATATCCCTGCTTTTGAAGATTATTTAAAACGCTTGATTTAGTTTTAAATTACTCAAGTTGACCGCTTGTAACTCGAAACGCTGTTTCGAGCATAAATTATTCTAATCTGGAGGTTCCATTTACAAACTTTAAATCATTATTAAACAA
>JAYTUN010000028.1:0-10899 GCA_043744495.1 Ignavibacteria bacterium | reverse complement strand
AACAAAATAACATTATAACAATTAAATATAATACAAATGGCACACTCCAGTGGGCAGCTTCTTACAATGGAAATGGTAATCCAAGCGATATTGCAAGATGTTTAGCAGTTGATTCTTCAGGCAATTGTTATGTAGCGGGCTATTCTGGATTTAATTTCGGACCTTATGACGGGATATTGATAAAATATAACCCAATAGGAGATACAATATGGACGAGAAAATTGATTACTAATTTGGATGATGAATTTACCAATATTGCTGTTGACCTTAATAATTTTATTTATGTAACAGGCAGATGCGGCGATTCTGCGGTTGTATTCAAATATGTCTCAACAGGTAATTTATTATGGAGAACAAAATATTTTCAATCTCAATATCTTACTTTAGGCGGTAAAATTCTATTGGATAATGCAAATAATATATATGTAGGCGGTACAAAACATATTTTCTCAAATCCTTTTTCAGCGGATTTCCTTGTAAGAAAATATACACAAAATGGTTTGGTATTATGGGAATCAACATATAATAATCCTTCTAATGTTGCAGATTGGATGACAGGGTTTATAATTGATAATTCCGGAAATAGTTATGCAACTGGCTACACATCGATAAATGGCAGAGATATTCTAACAGTAAAATTTAATTCCGGTGGAGTTCTTCAATGGGCAAAATATTTTAATGGTACGGCAAATGCTAATGACCAGGGAAATAGCATCGTTTGTGATACATCAGGAAACAATATTTACATAACAGGTTTTACATTTGTATCAGGTGCAAGCCGTGATTATATAACGATTAAATATAATTCAAATGGTGATACATTATGGACAAGAACATATAACGGACCCGGAAATTACCAGGATATTGCAATGGATATTGTTATTGACAAAAACAAAAATGTTTATATTACAGGTTCAAGCTTTATTACGGGTACTGATTTTAATGTTGCAACAATTAAATATGATTTGAATGGAAATCAACAATGGATAACAAGATGGGGCGATGGTGGAGATGGCGGAAGTAAAATTAAAGTTGATAACCAATTAAATATATATATAGGCGGTGGAGCGGGTGTGCCAGGTCCAAACTTTTTAGATTTGTTAGTAATCAAGTATTCACAGACCGTAGGTATTACAACAATTAATAATGAAGTCCCTATAGTATCCAGGCTTTTTCAGAATTATCCAAACCCTTTTAACCCTAAGACAGTTATCAAGTTTCAAGTTGCAAGTTACAGGTTTATCAAGTTGACTGTGTTTGATGTTATCGGTCGGGAAGTTGCAACACTTGTAGATGAACAATTGAAAGCCGGAACTTATGAAGCTGTATGGGATGGATCACAATATGCTTCAGGAATTTATTTTTATAAACTGACAGTATTGAACGATATGGATTTATTTACTGAAACAAAAAAAATGTTACTGATCAAGTGATATTACTTAACAGTAAATCCTGATTTTTAGATGCATTTATTTTTAGGATAATAATAGCAAAAAAATATTAAAGGCAGCACTCAAGATATCAAAATAGCGTCCAACTATTTAATTTAAACCCAAAAACCGGGTAATCTCTTGGTCTGCTTTTAATTTTAAATTTAATCAAAAAAGCCCGGTAATAACTCCCCGAGCTTTTAAAAAACTAAAATAATTTATTTTAAAGATACTTATTAATAATTTTCAAAAAATCAGCTTTGCTTTTTGAACCCATGATTGCTTCTACAACCTTGCCATTCTTATCTATGATATATGTCTGCGGAACAACGTTTTGGTTCTGCCCTGCTGCATCCATATATTTTGCAACAAGCTCGTTTGGCTCAAAAACAATTGTGAATGAAAGATTATTTTTCTTTAAAAAATCATTAAGCACTTCCTGGTTATCATCAACTGATACACCTATCATTTTGAAATCCTTATTCTTTAGCTCAGTTGAAATTGCTGAAAGGTCAGGCAGCTCTTTCCTGCATGGCGGGCACCACGTAGCCCAAAAGTTTAAAAGTATAACTTTGCCTTTATAATCGGATAGCTTCATTTCCTTGCCATTTTCATCCCATTTAAAATCAACCATTTCATTTTTCTTAACATCATTATCAACTTCTTTTACAATGTAAGAATCGACTGTTGAAGATTTTTGTGTATTTTGGGAGCTCTGTTGGTTCTGCTGCGTTTGGTTTTGCTGTGTGGTTTGCTTATTATCCTGTTGTTTTACATCTTGTATTGCATCTTTGTTTTTTGAACAGTTAAAAGATACTGCCGCTGCTATAATTAAAACTATAAATACCCTGTACATTTTGATATATATTTTATTTATTAAATCCGGTGCTTATTTATTAAATCTTGTAAATGTAGCAAACATTTCCTGTTTCGGCATAGTTGTCATTGATGCACATACATTATTATCCTTGTACCATAACATCATAGTGCAGTCAGTTTCATCAACTTCATCGCACATATAAAATTTTGCTTTAATTATCTCTTTCTGTACGTCATCCGGCAGGTTGAGGCTCTTTTTATTTATTGCTGTAAGCGGTACCTGGAATATATATATCAGTCTTCCGTCATTATCTTTATAAATTATGTGAGCAAGTTCTTGCCCTTGGTATTCATTACATACAACACCTGCTATTTGGTAGTTATCAATTTCAGGTACATAAGGATCAAAATGAGCTTTTTCCATAACATACTTTTCTACTTCAGCGGCATTGCCTGATGAAAGCTGCGGCTTAATATCGCCATTAATAAATTTGTGGAAACTGTTCACAGCCTGCACCATTACACTGCTTTGATTTCCTGAAAGAATATATGGGTTCATTGTTTTTCTAGTACTGCCTGTAAAAACAACAAGTCCCCCGATAATTACAAGTCCAATTACTGCAAAAGCATACCGCGGAACTCCGATAATTTTTTCTGTGAAAGTTTCTTTGATAGATTGCCAAAAAGTAGGGTATTGGGTTTCTGTATGTGTTACCTGTGAGGCGGTAACCTCTGTGGCAGCATTATTTTTTTTTTGCGTACCCGCAATAATGCTGTCAATTAATGCAATTACCTTTTCATAAGTCGCAGCAGGTAATTCTGCTTCAGGGAACCTTGCTCTTAAAAGATTTTTTGTAAGAACCTCGGACTGGTACTTGGCATTCAACTTCTGATCTTTGTTCAGGAGATCTTCTATCTGATGTTTTGTTTGGGTATCCGATATTTGGTTATCTGCAAATGATGTAATTAATTCATCAATGTTAAAAGTAGTAGTATTCAGATCCATAGGCATAATATTTGATAGTTTTCGAAAATAATAATCTCTCCAATTTATCAGTTAAAAAAACGAATACGGCATTTTTGCCTATGCCATCTGTTCAACTGAATAGCCACGGGACCTTGCATAGTCCTGGAGCTTTTTCTGTAATATTTTTCTTCCTCTGTGAAGGCGGCTTCTAACCGTGCCTATCGGTACATCAAGGAATTCTGCAATTTCTTCGTAGCTTAATCCCTCAAGGTCGCAAAGTATAACAACAGTCTTGTAATCATCCTGCAGTGAACTGAGTGCGCCTGACATCTCATCATCTAACAGGTTGCTGAATACTTTGTGTTCTAAATCGTTTGGATCAACAACATCATCTCTTATTGAATCGTAAAAGTTCTGTACATCTTCATAATCAACTTTCGAAGGCTCTTTCTTATTCTTGCGGTACTTGTTGATATAACAATTCTTCATTATCCTGAACAGCCATGCCTTACAGTTAGTTCCCCTCTCAAACTTGTGAAAGAACCTGAATGCGCGCATATAGGTATCCTGCACAAGGTCGTCAGCTTCAAGCTGGTTACCTGACATACGTAAAGCATAATTAAACAGTATCTTCATGTGAGGAATTGCTTCCTTCTCAAAGTCCCTTTTCCTGGCTTCAAGCTCACCCAATTTCAGCTTATCTAACGGGCTATCTTCACCTTCGGAAAAATCATCATTTTCCTGAATTATTTCAGGCTCTAAAATATCCTGCTTCAGGATATCAGTCTCGTTTTTAGAGTTATCTTTTTTCAATAATTTCTCTTATTTTTAGTTCATTAAATTAATAAAATTAATGCACTATTTCAAGCAGTCAATTTTTTAAACTTACCCAATTTAGTTACTATATAATATGATAAAATTTTAGACAAATTGATGTAAATATTTGTAAATCAACCTAATTAAAGTTTTCGCACCTAACGGGTGTTAGCCTGAAACTATTTGTTGCTTACTGAGTTTAAAGTTAATACCAAACTAATTCTATAACAATGAAAAATATCATAATATGTCTAATGCTGGTCTTTTTAGTTTCAAATTGCCGCTCAGCAAATAATTCTAAATTAAATATAAAACCTGTAAACAAAACTATAAGGTCTGATAGCACTTCAATTAATTTTATAGCAAGGATAAATGAGCTTAAAAATATTTTGAGCAGTGATTTTATCGTAAAAGAGCATTCTTACTTCGTTATAGCCAGTAACCTATCGGAATCTGAAACAGATAAAATTCTTGATGGCACAATTGATAAAGCGGTTGAGTGTTTCTACAATGATTATTTTTCTGCCAGACCCGATGAAGCTACCACGATCTTCTTATTTAAAAATGATGATACATACCGCTTGTGGGCTAAAAAGATTTATGATGATGATGACCTTTCACGTTATGGTTATTATAAACCATCTGAAAAAACTATGCTGATGAACATTAACACCGGAACGGGCACGCTTGTTCATGAAATGACACATGCATTGGTAAGGTATGACTTCCCTGATATACCTTCATGGTTCAACGAAGGACTTGGTTCGTTATATGAAAGATGCTCTTTGAACAATAAAACTATTCTTGGTTACGTAAACTGGCGTTTACCTGCGCTTCAGGATGCGATAACTGATAAGTCATATACCTCGCTTGATAAATTGATAAAGACTGACTGGGATGAGTTTTACGGCAAAAGAAGCGATGTAAATTATGCACAAGCTAGATATCTGTGCATGTATTTGCAGGAAAATGGTTTACTTAAGAAATATTACAAATTATTCCGCGATACTTACAAAGAAGATAATACCGGCTTAAAACAAATGGAAAATATCACAGGAAAAAACTTAACTGAGCTTGATGCCTATTATGTTACCTGGGTCAATACTTTGAAGTATGAGTAACTCAATCCTGAGCGCAGCGAAGGATCCATTCATAATTGTACTAATTAAAATATTGAGATTATACTATAGTTTTAATCTTTGTTTGAAATAATATACCTTTAAAAATAAAATGATTGGATTCTTCACTCGCTTCGCTCGCTCAGAATGACAAACTGTTTTAACTTGAAATACCCCTTCTTTTTCGGGATATTTGCATAATACATAGCGTTTAACCTCTTTCCCAAACTCTAGTTTGGGAAAGCAACAACTTAAGAACGAAATTTTTATTGAATAAGCTAAAATTTGCATTAATTGGCTGCGGCAGGATTGCGATGCGTCATGCGGAGATAATTAATAATATTGCTCACTTAACAGCAGTGTGTGATATAAAGCCCGAAAGAGCAAAAGAATTTTCTAACAAATTTGTTGCTCCTTACTATACTTCCATTGAATCCTTGCTAGAAAAAGAAACAGATATTGATGTAATATCAATTTGCACACCAAACTCTTTTCATTCCGATCACACAATACTCTCTCTTAAAGCCGGCAAAAATGTGCTTTGCGAGAAGCCCATGGCAATCAGCACAATAGAATGCAATAAAATGATGATTGAAGCTGATGTATCTGGGAAGGATCTTTTTATTGTCAAGCAGAACCGCTTCAATCCACCTGTAGCTGCTTTAAAGCAGGTTATTGATGACGGCAGGCTTGGTAAAATACTGAATGTTGAGCTGAACTGCTTCTGGAACCGAAATGATGAGTATTACAGGCAATCAGACTGGAAGGGCAAAAAAGCAATTGATGGTGGGACACTGTTCACACAGTTCAGTCACTTTATTGATTTATTATACTGGCTAATTAGTGATTTCAAAACATTGGAAGCAATTGGAAAAAATTTTATTCATAACGGAATTATTGAGTTTGAAGATACCGGAGTTGTAATTGGTGAATTTTCAGGCGGTGCGCTCTGCACAATAAACTATACGGTAAACAGTTACAAGCAGAATATGGAAGGCTCAATTACTGTATTTGGGGAAAACGGTACTGTAAAAATTGGTGGTCAATATCTTAATGTACTTGAATACCAGTCAATTGATTGCTATAAAATAGAAGGGCTGCCTGCATCACGCCCGGCTAATGATTACGGATTTTACCAGGGCTCTATGAGCAACCACGAAAAAGTTTACGAAAACGTAATTGATGTACTCACCAAAGGCGGCACTATTGCGGCAAATGCTTTTGAAGGAATGAAAACAGTAGAAATTATCGAAAGGATATATAATAGCATGAGTTCAAAAAATTAAATATGACTATTAATTATTAAACGATTAAGATTGCCTATCCTTAATTCCAAACTCAGGCGGAATGTCTCTTAAAAACTCGAAATACCTTACCAACTGATAAGTAAGCTTATCAATATTAAATTTATTTATAACTTCTTCGTTAGCTATCGGCATCATTCTTTGCTGATATAGTTCATAATATTCGATAATAATCTTTGCAATCTCTTCCGGCTTATCCGGTTCGCAAATACGTACTGCATCGTATCCCCTTAAAAGCTGTTTTGCAGCGCCATCAGGAACACATGCAAGTATTGGCTTGCGCGCGCCAAAATATTCAGCCAGTCTTACAGGTGAAACAACTTCTTCACCTGTTCCCTTGCCTACCATGAACCATAATACATCGCTTGCAAGCATATATCTTATTGCATCAATATGCTTAACATAACCAGGGTTTACTACAGAATCAGAAATATTATTCTTTTGTATGAATTTCAGATTTTCCTTTGAGAGACCGCCAATAATACACGCTTCAATTTTTCCTCTCATTTCAGTTTTCTTTTCCAGGGCAACTCTCAATCCTTCAAAGAAATATTTTGGTGTGATGAGGTCAAAGAAATTGCCGGCACATGTAAAACGCATCTTTGGCTTTTCGGGCAAACGTGATGCTTTGGCAATCTTAAAATCTTTTTCATCAAAACCGTGATGAATAATATTTATATCCCCATGTTTAAGGTAATTATACTCTTCTATCAGGTATTCCTTTATCCTTCGGTTGGTTGTTATTATCTCATCAGTTACTTTTATCACTTCCTGCTCAAGCTTCATGTTCCTTAACCTGTGATATCCCATCGGGTAATATGAAGTAGGTGAGTGTAGCCATGAATCCTGGTAATCAGTTACCAGCGGAATTTTAAATTTTTCCTTCAATTCACCAGCTGCTGCAAGAGCAGTAAATGAGGGTCCCGTTGCGTAAATTATTTCAATTTTATGTTCCTCAATAATTTCAGTGCCAAGCTTTACAGCTTTAGCTATCCATGATTTATGTTCATCAGGCTGATTCCTGTAACGACTAATATTACGCTTTAATTTTCTCGAGCCTTCATTGGGCAGGTCCTTTAGCTTTCTGCCTGTTAACAGGTTATTCCCGCTTCCCTTTGTCCTGTAAACTTTAATTCCAAGCTCATTAACTTCTTCCAGCAGAGAGTTATCACTGAAGTAATATGTTTTAGGAGTTGATGTAAGTACTATCGGTTCCCAGTCATAATTTCTGAAATACCTGCAGAACTTCAATGGTCTAAGGACGCTTCCCTTTCCTATTGGCGGAAAGTCATGAGTTATTACTAATACTTTTTTCAAATAGTTACTTTTCTTTGGATTGCATTGACTATATCAATACGCTTTTGTTTTACTTTGCTATTCTCATGATTGCTCGACTTGATCAATGCACTTTTTTGCTTTTCTTTGGATTGCATTGACTATGTCAATGCATATATATTATTGAACTGACTCAGTCAGTTCAATCCAAAAAGAATCTATATAATTATCAACTCTTTTGGTGAATTATTCAAAATATCACATCCTGAAGCTCTGAGCATAATATCATCTTCAATCCTTACACCGCCCATTCCTTCAATGTAAATTCCAGGTTCAATTGTTACAACAACATTTGCGGGAATCGCAACATCCATTCTTTGGCTTACGCTTGGCATTTCATGGACTTCTATTCCAAGTCCGTGCCCCAGCCCATGACCAAACTTACCTTCATAACCTTCAAGGTTTATATAATCGCGAGCGATTTTATCCAGCTCTTTTGTGGTTACGCCTTCTTTTGCACTGTTGATAGCAAGCATTTGTGATTGAAGCACTGTCTCATATATCTTTTTCATTTCATCAGTTGGATTTCCTACAGCAATTGTTCTGGTCATGTCTGAGCAAAAGCCTTCAAATATGCATCCAAAATCAAGAGTAACTATATCACCTTTTTCTATAACCTTATCACTTGCCATACCATGCGGCAATGCACCGCGCCACCCGCTTGCCACTATTGGATCAAATGAATCTTTTTCTGCTCCATACTTCTTATGCCAGTATGATATTTCCGCTGATACATCATTTTCCTTCATTCCGGGTTTAATAATTTCCAGCAGCTTCCCGAAGACCTTGTCAGTGATCTCACATGCTTTTTTGATCTTTGCAATTTCATTGGGAGTCTTTATCATTGTAAGCTTTTCAATTCTCTCGTTTACAGAAATAAAGCTTATGCTTGGGAAAAATTCCTTTAATGTATCAAGCTGATGTACTGTTAAGTGAGTAGATTCAAAACCAACTTTTTTAAATCCTTCTGAAGTAAAAATTTCCTTTATCTTTTCAATTGGTGAGAAGTTGACTATTATATTAAATCCTTTAACCTGTTCTTTTGACTGTTCATTATATCTGAAATCAGTAAAAAAGTAATTTTTATTTTTTGTGATAATTACATATGCCGATGACCCTGAAAATCCGCTGATATAACGAATATTGGGAATATGTGTGATGTAAAATGCATCCAGATCCAATTCTGTAAGGATATCTTTTATCTTTTCAATTCTATTAAATGACATTAATTACCTTCATTTACCGCCTAAAAATGGCGGAAAGTTAAGTTATTGTTAATTTTGGCTTAAACCCTGAAAATACTTAAAATTTAAACTCTAATCAATTTATTAAATTATACTTATGCAGGGTTATTATTATTTGCGGGGAGTTCAACAACGAAGTGGGGATATTGAGGTAAATAATATTTACGAGGAGCGAAACGCCTGCCCGCCTATGGCGTGGACGAAGCAATCCTATGGATTGTTGCAATTATTAATGGGATTGCTTCGCTTCGCTCGCAAAATAAGTTATTTAAGCAATACCATTTTCCTGGTCACCTTAAAACTGCCTGATGTTAATTGATAAAAATAAACTCCACTTGGAAGGTTTCCACTATCAAAAACTACTTCATACACACCTGCTTTTAGATTTTGATTAACAAGAATTTTAATAACTTTACCTGTAACATCATATACAATTAGCTTAACAAGCTTCCCCCCTTCGGGGGGATTGTCCGAAGGACTCCTATCGGAGAGGGGGGTCTGAAATTTTATCTTCGTTACCGGATTAAACGGATTCGGATAATTCTGCTCAAGCGAAAATTCTTTAGGTATATTCTGATTAACCGGCTCAATTCCAATTACACTAACATTGCTATACTGCCATGTATCTGTGTATAAAGAGTCCCCTTCTCCCCCAAAAATTATCATCCTATCCTGCGCCGGAATATATATCCCTGCATGTCCCCACCTTGCTGGCGGTATTACTGAACCCTGGTTAACACTTTCCCACAGGTTACTTCCCATCCGGAATTTCCACATATCATTCCTTGCAGTATTATTAAGACCGCCGAATATTAAAATACTGCCACTCCCCTCTCCTTTTAGGAGAGGGGCTGGGGGTGAGGTGTAATAATAAATTATCGAATTCCAGAATCTGGCAGGCGGTTTAACAACAGGAGTTATATCGCTCCATGAATAATTACTCAGATTACATTCCCAAATATCATCCCTTATACCTGCGTCATCCTGTCCCGCATAAATTACAAACTTACCAAGCTCACTTGCGTAAACTGCTGAGTGTAAACATCTCTTAGGCGGATGCTGAGAATTGGTTCTATCCTGCCAGGTCATACTGCTTACATCAAATGTCCATGTATCATCAAACCTGCCGCTAGTGGTAAAACCGGCAAAGGTTGTAAATTTCCTGCTAACCGGTTCAAATACTGATGCTGTACCGTATCTTTTTAACGGAGCGCCGCTTACATTGCTATCCAGCCATAACCGGTTCCACAGATGAGATGAAAAGCTGAATACCCATACATCGTTAAAAAGAGAAGATGATAACCCTTGACCTGACCAGATTATCATTGAATTTGTGTTCAGGTCAAAATATGCATTATGTGTGTATCTTGGTGAAGGTATAGGACCACCTATTTGATTAATTAAAGACCAGGTATTGTCATTCAAATTAAGACTATACATTGAATTAGTAATACCTATTTCTGTCCTGCCGCCATATACTATCATTCTGTTACCTGCCGGGTCATAAATAGCCGATGCATTCTTTAAATGCGGCACATTCCCTGTAGTGTTAAGCTTCGACCATTGTGTATAGATCAGCCCATTACTTACAATTACAGTAAACAGGATAAATATTACAAATATTTGTTTTCTTGTCATTATATAACTCAATAATAATATGCCAATTAAAGTTTCTTAATTATTCAAGTTGCTCATTTTAATAACTATATTACATAAACATATATGTTTAATAGCCCACGACTTTAGTCGTGGGATTAATGAAATAACTTACTCAAGTTGACCTCTTGTAACTCGAAACGCTGTTTCGAGCATAAATTACTCTAATCTGGATGTTCCATTTACAAACTTTAAATCATTATTAAACAA
>JAYTUN010000027.1:0-2791 GCA_043744495.1 Ignavibacteria bacterium | reverse complement strand
GGGATTGCTTCCTCGACAGAAGCGCCGAGTCCGAGCCGGGTGCTTCGCTGGTATCAAAAAGGGGACGCATTTATATGCGTCCCCTACAATTAAACACTTAAGCCCTCTTCTTTGGGGAGGGTTGTCCGAAGGATTCCTTCGGAGGGTGGGGTCAACTATTTAACCAGAATCATCTTATTTGTTCTTACAAAATCACCGGCAGTTAACCTGTAATAATATGAACCGCTTGGAAGTCCCGATGCATTGAAATCATACTTATATATTCCGGGCTTTAATTCCTGATTAACCAAAGTTGCAACAAGCTGACCAAGTGAGTTATAAATAACAAGGTTTACATCACGGGTCTTTGCAATACTGAACTCAATATTAGTAACCGGGTTAAACGGATTTGGATAATTTTGTTTCAGTTCAAATCTTTGAGGCACTTCTGAACTTATTTGCTGAATGCCTATTGGATTATTCGTTTCAACATTATCAATATGCATAAATACTCCATCTACAGATACATCCATTTTATACCTGAAGCCAACCCAAACAGTTTGCCCAACATACGGACTTAAATCGACAATGTTTTGACCAAATAAGCCCCATGTGCCTGGACCCATAACAAGGGTTTCAATATAATGTGTGAAAGATTGAGGTGTTGAATCAACTGTACTTACCCAAATTTGTAAACTATCTTTAAGAGTAGGGGTGCCACCTGCAAGCCAATAGGACATAAATGCTGAATTTGACCAGACTCTAATCCGTTTGGTAACTAACCAGGCATCAGAAATGCTGTCATTCCCTGTTGTCGTATCAACTCCAGACCACCAACTTACACCAATAGCTTTTAATCCTGAATAAGCTCTTGATCTTCTAATTGGGTTTACCCCTGGTAATACTTTTCCTGTATCTCTTACAGTCCAATTTGTAAATGGTGCAATTGGATATCCAGCTCTGTTGTAAACGCTCCATCCAGAAGGCAAAGAAAGTGAGTCATTTCCTTCAAAACCTTCTGTCCAGTTCTGTGCTTTTACAGTTCCCGAAACAAGCAATATTAAAAATAAAAACAATAATATTTTCTTCATTTTTCCTCCACTGCGATTTAATTAATAATAATTCAAATTTGCCTAATTTAATCATTTCTTAACCAAATTTCTACTGAAAAAAATCAATAAAATAGGTAAAAATATGTAATAAATTGAATTAGAAGCAACTTAATCTTAAATTTGTACTCTAAACCGAAGAACTATGAAAATTATTACAGGCGGTGCAGGATTTATAGGAAGCGCTATTTGCTGGCGTTTGAATACATTAGGTAACCATGATATACTTATTGTAGATGAAGATACAAAAGGAACTAAACAGCAAAATCTTAACGGATTGGATTTCGTTGATTTCATTGATAAAGATTCATTCTTAAAAAAAGTTCAAACCGGCGCTATAAATTATAAGGTTGATTCTATTTATCACATGGGAGCATGCAGCTCTACCACCGAAAATAATATGGAATACCTGATAGAAAATAATGTTGAGTATTCCAAATCATTAGGTTTATGGAGCATTAAAAATAATACCAAGTTTATTTATGCTTCAAGCGCGGCAACTTATGGAGACGGCTCAATTGGATTTGATGATGATATTTCGCTCATCCATAAATTAAAACCTTTGAATAAGTACGGTCTCTCAAAACAAATGTTTGATATGTGGGTAATAGGAAATAATTATCATTCAAAGTTTACCGGGTTAAAATACTTTAATGTGTTCGGTCCCAACGAGAATCATAAAGGCGATATGCGCAGTATGGTGAATAAAGCTTATGGGCAGATACTTGAAACAGGAAAGCTAAAACTGTTCAGGTCACTTAAACCTGATTACAAAGACGGCGAACAAAAAAGAGATTTTATTTACATAAAGGATGCTGTTGAAATGACACTGTTCTTTGATCCGTTCAACGAAGCAGGAAAGAAACAGACAGGGATATATAATATCGGCTCTGGAACAGCAGCAACATGGCTTGATGCAGCAAATGCAGTATTTGCCTCTCTTGGCAAAGACCCTAAAGTTGAATTCATAGATATTCCCGAAAATATTAAAGACCAGTACCAATATTACAGCAAAGCTAATATTGAGAAGATAAAATTAGCAGGATTTGAAAGAGGGATAATGAAACTTGAAGATTCAATAAGCGAATATGTGAAGAATTACCTGGTTGAAGGGAAGTATCTTACAGTTTAAAGTAACGTCTTCAATGACAAATTCCAAAGCTCAAATGTCAAAATTTATTATTACAATAAACTATTTAACTTTTTAATGGCGAAAGATAACAATAAGAAATATGATTTGGAAGAGCGGACTGCGGTATTTGGTGAAAATGTGATTGATTTTGCAAGGAACATTAAATTAGATGAAATAAATAAGCCATTGATAAGACAAATAGTCAGATCTTCAACAAGTATTGGTGCTAATTATATGGAAGCCGATGGGGGAGTATCAAAAAAGGATTTCAGGAATAAAATTGGGACTTACAAAAAAGAAGCAAAGGAAACAAAGCATTGGTTCAGAATGATATCGAAATCAAATCCCGAAAAAATTGAGGAATGCCGAGCTTTATGGAAAGAAGCTCACGAACTTGTTCTAATATTTTCTAAAATTTACAATAACTCTAAAGATACGGATTAAAATTAGTTTGACATTTGGATTTTGACATTTGACATTTTGTTTCTTTCTATCTTACTTCTTCCCACTCTTTACTGCTTGAGCGGTCTTTAAAATACACTGAAAACGAATTTTTTGTCCATGCGCCTAA
>JAYTUN010000026.1:0-10923 GCA_043744495.1 Ignavibacteria bacterium | reverse complement strand
GCTAAATATATTTTCATTAATAATACACGAGTTAATACTCGTAGTTAAAATAAAAACAATGATTTGCAAGCTGAGCGGTCAACTTGAGTAATTTAATTGTTAATTGCTAATTGAAAATTGATATATTATGCCAGTTTCTCCAAATGATATACATATCGGCACAAAAGCAGCATCTTTTAGCCTGAAAGGGACAGATGATAAATTTCATTCGTTAAATGATTTTAACGATAAGGAAGTACTTTGCATTATATTTAGCTGTAACCACTGCCCGTATGTAATGGCAGTTGAAAACAGGATAAATGATATCGCTAAGAAATATATCGATAAATCATTCGCCTTAATCTGTATAAATTCCAATGATGAAAATGTATATCCTGAAGATTCATTTGATGAAATGAAAAAGCGTTCCGCTGAAAAAGGTTTTGCTTTCCCTTATCTACGTGATGAGTCACAGAATGTTGCATTGGCTTACGATGCTGTTTGCACACCTGATATATATTTGTACAATAAAGAAAGAGTACTTAAGTATCGCGGAAGAATAGACGATAACTGGAAAGATGAATCTGCGGTTACAAGTAAAGAGCTTGAAAGAGCAATTGAACTGTTATTGAATAATAAAGAAATTGATTTTGAAATGATCCCTTCAATGGGCTGCAGCATTAAGTGGAAATAAGGAATGTAAAAGTGATTTCCCAAACTGGAGTTTGGGAAATAGAGTTTGTTGTTAGAGTTCAATATTAATAAAACACCTGCTTCCCAAACTCCAGTTTGAGAAGCGAAAAAACAATCCCTGAACGAAGTGAAGGGTCTCATTAGTTAAGCAATGAATACAAAGTATTACATTTATATATTGACTAATAAACATAATAAGGTGCTTTATACCGGAATTACTGATAATATCGCAAGAAGAAACTTTGAACATCAGACAAAATTTCATAATGGGTTTACAAAAAGATATAATGTTGATAAATTAGTTTATTATGAAGAACTAAGTAATGCAGAGGATGCCGAAACAAGAGAAAAACAAATAAAGGGCTGGCTGAGAAAAAAGAAAATTGAGTTAATTAACAGAAGCAATCCGGAATGGAATGATCTTACTTTTAAAGTGAATCAAATTGATATTATATCATAAAAATTTTATAAATAAATAATTACCTGAAAAGCTCCGGCTCTCCGAATGAGATCCTTCCTGCCTGAACTGCCGTTACGGCAGGCAGGCGCTGCGCTCAGGATTAAGGAAAATAAATGTTCAATTTTTTAAAGAAAATATTTCCATCTAAGCACGAAAAGGACGTAAAAGAACTGCTCCCAATAGTTGAGGAAATTAATGAATACTATAAAGAATATAACAGCCTGAGTGATGATGAGCTGCGTGCAAAAACAGCGGAGTTCAAAGAAATTATCAGAGCTAATACACAGGAGCACGAAGATAAAATTGTAGAGCTTCGCTCAAAGCTTACTAATGATATCACTCATGAAGAAAGAAAAGAAATTTACGATGAGCTTGAAAAGACTGAAATTGAGCTTGATGAACTGATTGAAGATACTCTCAATGAAATTCTTCCGCAGGCGTTTGCTGTGATTAAAGATACATGCCGCAGGCTTTGCGGAAAAGAGTGGCTTGCCGCAGGGCAGCGCGTTCAGTGGGAAATGATACCGTTTGATGTACAGTTAATTGGCGGTATGGTGCTTCACCAGGGCAAGATCTCTGAAATGGCAACAGGTGAAGGTAAAACGCTTGTAGGAACTTTACCAATATACCTAAATGCGCTTCCCGGAAAAGGTGTTCATATTATTACTGTTAACGATTACCTAGCAAAACGTGATAGTGAATGGATGGGTGAAGTTTTTAAATTCCACGAAATGACAGTCGGAGTAATATTAAATGATTTAGATAATGATAAACGCCGTGACTCTTATGCCTGCGATATTGTATATGGTACAAATAATGAATTTGGGTTTGATTACCTGCGTGATAATATGGTTGTTGATAAAAAATTTATGGCTCAGCGCGGTCATAATTATGCAATTGTGGATGAAGTTGATTCCGTACTTATTGATGAAGCAAGAACGCCTCTTATTATATCGGGTGCGGTTGAGCTAAGTGAACACAAGTTTGATGAAATGAACCAGCGTGTTAAACGTATTGTTGACACTCAGAAAAGTCTAATAGCTAAATTTGTAGGCGAAGCTGAAACTATTATTAATAAAGAAAATGACGCATCAAAGGATGAAATTCATGAAGCCGGAATTGCTTTACTTAGAGCACATCGAGGTTTCCCGAAAAACAAAAAGCTGCTGAAACTTTTTGCTGAGCCTTTGAATAAATCATTAATGTATGATACAGAAAAGGAATTCCTTAGGGATAATTCCAAAAGAATGCCTGAAATTGATGATGTGATGTATTTTGCTATTGATGAAAAAGCGCATTCAATTGATCTCACAGAAAAGGGACGTGAATTTTTAACATCAGGAAATGAAGATAAGGATTTCTTCGTGCTGCCTGATATGGGTACTGAAATTGCACAGCTTGAAAACGATGAAACGATGAGTGAAGCAGATAAAATAGCAAAAAAAGATACGCTTGGTGAACTATATTCATTGAGAAGTGATAGAATTCACACTGTAAATCAGCTTTTAAGAGCTTATTCACTTTATGAAAATGATGTCGAGTATGTAGTAGAAGATAACAAGGTTATGATAGTTGATGAATTTACCGGACGTGTTTTACCAGGAAGAAGGTATTCCGAAGGTCTCCATCAGGCTATAGAAGCTAAAGAAGGAGTTCATGTTGAAAAAGATACTCAAACTCTTGCAACGGTTACATTGCAGAATTACTTCCGCCTGTATAAAAAGCTTGCAGGCATGACTGGTACCGCAGAGACCGAAGCCGGTGAATTTCTTGATATATATAAGCTTGATGTTGTTGTTGTTCCTACTAATGTTGATTGCATCAGAAGTGATGTGAACGATTTTGTATATAAAACTAAGCGCGAAAAGTATAATGCTGTTATTGCTGAAATTGAAAATATGAAGAAAATTGGCAGACCCGTACTGGTTGGTACAACTTCTGTCGAAGTATCTGAAACAATTTCAAGAATGCTTAAGCGTAAACAGGTTGCACACGAGGTACTGAATGCAAAACAGCATCAGCGCGAAGCGCAGATAATCCAGAATGCAGGTCTAAAAGCCGCTGTTACAATTGCGACAAATATGGCTGGTCGTGGTACCGATATTAAGCTTGGTCCCGGTGTTGCCGGGCTTGGCGGTTTGCATATAATTGGTACAGAGCGTCATGAAGCGCGCCGTATTGATAGACAGCTCAGAGGACGAGCCGGCAGGCAGGGGGACCCGGGTTCATCCAAATTCTTCCTTTCGCTTGAAGATGACCTGATGAGGCTCTTTGGCAGTGAGAGAATTTCAAGGGTTATGGAAAAGCTTGGTATTGAAGAAGGTGAATCTATTGAGCACTCAATGATAACAAAATCTGTTGAGCGTGCCCAGAAAAAAGTTGAGGAAAATAACTTCGGAATACGTAAAAGACTGCTTGAGTATGATAATGTGATGAACCAGCAGCGTGAAGTAATTTATGATAGACGCCGCCAAGCGCTTAAGGGTGAACGTGTTAAAGATGAAATATTTGACATGGCTTCTTCTTATGTCGGAAAAACAGTTCTGAAATATTATCCCGAAGGTGATTATGAAGGTCTAAGAGATGAAATTCAGAGAACTTTCACAGTATTAATGGATATAACTCCTGAAAATTTCCAGCAGATGGGTGAAAAAGGACTTGAAGAATATATATTGAAGTTGGTTCACGAAAACTATTCCCGAAAAGAAGAAAAATACGGTGTTGATCTTATTGCACAGATAGAACGTTTTGCAATGCTGACAGTTATTGATGATAAATGGAAAGAGCATTTAAGGGAAATGGATGACCTGAAAGAAGGTATTAACTTCCGCGCTTATGGACAGAAAGACCCTTTAATTGAATATAAGAAAGATGGTTTTGGGCTGTTCGTTCAAATGCTTGAAGATATAAGCAAGGATGTTATTAACTTTGTATTCAAATTTACTACACAGGAACAGAAAGTTGAAGTACCAAGGCAAAGGCAAAGATTGCCGCAGCGTATGACAACAACTAAAGCAAGCGCTGATGGAGCGGGAATGAAAATGACACCGGAGCAGTCAGACCAATTCCAAAACCAGCCCGGTGATACAAAGAGAATGCCTTTTAAAGTCGGACCAAAAGTTGGCAGAAACGATCCTTGCACTTGCGGCAGCGGCAAAAAATATAAAAATTGCCACGGGAAAGATGCATGATAATAAAATTCTATCCTGTAATATAATAGATATTGAAAAAAATAAAAGATTATAATCAGTTCGTAAGTGAGCTTAAAAAAAGTAACACTGAAGAAGATGTCAAAAGTGCTTATGCGAGACACTTTGATATAACTTACGATACTGCTTATAAACATGACTTATATACCCCAACGCTTTTATTTGAATTTAAGTACATTAAAAATTTTGAAAATTTAAATTCAAGATCTGCTATCCTTGCTCAAACATTATATTATGTACACAGACTAAAATATGGCAATAGCAAAAAACCTATTCCCAAAATGCTTTGCCTTGCTGATAAGAACGAAGCAATATTAATAGAAACTAATAATTGGAAAAAGTATTACACAGATGAAAAAGAAAAGTATGATTGGGATTTAGCTCCGAGCTCGCCAGATGTCAATTTAATTAAAGATATATCTAAAATTTCTTCAATTAGGGATGTCCATATTTATAAAGTACAAAATAAAAATGATTATGAAGCATTTAGTAAAATAATTAATGAATTATTAAATGTACAGTTATCACTAAACCTTACCGACAAAAAGATAATTACAGAAGACAATTTTGAGGAAATTTATGAGTATTGGAATCAAATGTTCGGTGAAAGTGTCCGAAACGGTCTAAAAACATCTCGATATTTTGTTTGTGATATTCAAATTGGTAAGACGAAATATGAAAGAGATGAAAGTAAAGTGTATTTTATCTTTAATACTAATGACATTAAGCTAAAAAAGATTATCGCAAAGGATTACGATTATTTTTGGAATCTATATGAAAAAGTAAAAAACCAGGATATAATAAGAGGTATTATAGCAAAAAGCGATAGATTAACTGATGAAACATTACGAAGATTTTATGGCGAGTTTTTTACCCCACTAAAATTTGCAAAAAAAGGTTTAGAATATATTGAAAGAACTGTTGGCAAAAAATGGTGGAACTCTGGTGAATATCGTTTGTGGGACATGTCTGCAGGAACAGGAAATCTAGAGTATCATTTGCCAAATGATGCTTTACAATATTGTTACTTATCTACCTTATATAATGAAGATATTGAACATTTAAATAAACTTTTCCCTAGCGCTAATATTTTTCAATACGATTATCTTAACGATGACATAGGAAATCTTTATACAGAAGGACAATTGCCTTTTGGAATGACCTGGAAACTACCTGAAAAATTAAGAAATGACCTAAATAATCCAAAACTTAAATGGATAATACTAATAAATCCACCTTTTGCTACAAGTCAAACAGCAGGGGCATTAGGTAAAAGTAAAAAAGACGTTAGTGATACTATCTTAAGAAAAGTAATGCACAACGAAAATTTAGGTGAAGTAAGCAGAGAATTGTTTGCTCAGTTTTTATTCAGAATTAAACAGGAATTTAAGGGTAAGTCAGCGTATTTAGGTTTATTCTCTAAACTTAAGTATATTAATGCAACAAATGACCAAAAATTTAGAGATATTGTCTTTAAATTTGTTTTTGAACGTGGTTTCATGTTTTCTTCAGTTAATTTTGCCGGAACAAGTTCTAATTCACAATTTCCTGTAGGTTTTGTAGTCTGGAATTTGAAGAAAAATAAGAAAATCGAAAACCAAAAACTTGATGTAGATGTATTTAATACAGATGTCGAGAAATTTTCGAGGAAAAAATTAATCGTTGCACATAAAAGTCAGTTTTTAAGTACTTGGATCGAAAGACCCGATGGCGTAAAAAAATTCCCTCCACTCAGTTCTTCAATAAATATTCAAAAAAATAACTTGGATGCAAGGGATAGAATAAGTGAGAATTTTTTAGCTTCTTTAATGTGTAAAGGCAATGATTTGCAAAATCAAAACTATACAGCGTTACTTTCAGCTCCTTATGTAAGTGCAGGCGCATTTAGCATTACACCTGAAATATTTGAAAATAGTATGGTTGTACATGCTGTTAGGCGTTTGCCTAAAGCAAATTGGATAAATGACCGTGACCAATATATGCAGCCAAATAAAAAATTAAGCAAAGATTTTATTGATGATTGTGTACTGTGGAGTTTGTTTAGTAAAAGTAACGAAACAGTTTCAATGCGTAATGTAGAATATAAGAAGAATACTTATCAAATTGAAAATCATTTTTTCCCATTTAAAAAATCAATAGTTAAAAAATGGAAGATTTCTGATAGTGATATTTCAGATACTCTTGCCTCAGGAGAGGATAGATTTGTTTCTGAATGGTTAAATAATCAATCATTATCAGCAGAGGCAAAAGCAATCATTGATATTGGCAGAGAAATTTATAAGTTTTATTTTGGACATTTAAATATTTTAGATACAACAAAATATAAAATACAGAGTTGGGATGCTGGATGGTGGCAAATTAGAAGCTCATTAAAAGATCAGAACTTAGGTGCAGAACATTTAGAAGATTTGAAAATAAAACATGATAATTTAAAAGAAAAATTGTTGCCTCAAGTTTACAGTTATGGTTTTCTAAGTTAAAAAAAATTGCTTTAAATTTCTCACCTTTGTTGGTGTTGTCACCGACAAAGAGTTAAGGTTGTTGCTAACAACACTAACATCTGGGAGAATTCGTCATTTGAACGCCTTTTTTATTAAATATGGATATATAATTCATTTTTTGTAACACGAATTTATGGTAACTTTGCAATAATTAAAATTCATACGGGATATCTATGAAAAGAAGAGACATGATAATGAAAGCATTCCAGGCTGGAGTGCTTTTAACTTTAACAAAACCTTTACAATTCTTTGCAAACGAGAATAAAAATGCTGTTCTAACTGAGGTTACCGGAAATCCGCTTAGATTTCCGCCCGTATTCACAAATGGCGGGAATATGACTATCGCTCAAACCACATACCAGGTTTGGCCAGGGCAAAACACTCAAATAATTACAAACAACGGCTCATATCCCGGTCCAAGTGTTGTAATTGATAAAGGGCAGACTTTTTCTGCAAATGTAATTAATAACTTAACCGAAAATGTTACAACCCACTGGCATGGAATAAGCACACCGGAACTGATGGACGGTCACCCGAAAGACCCGGTTCTTCCGGGCGCTTCAAAAGTTTATACATTTCCCGTTACAAACAGGGGCGGTACATACTTTTATCATGCACATGCTCATATGCTAACAGCTAAACAAGTTTACAGAGGCTTTGCCGGTTTTTTTATTGTCAGGGACCCCGCTGAAAATTTTAATCTGCCTTCAGGCGTTTATGATGTACCGTTGTGTTTACAGGATAGAAGAATTGCGGAAATTCCTGATTTCAATTATGCCCCAACAACTTATGAGGAAATTTGGGGAATGCTTGGTAATACTGTTCTTGTCAATGGCACACCCGAAGCCTATTTTGAAGTGGGCAGAACATTGTACAGGTTCAGGATCTTAAATGGTTCGAATGCCAGGGTATATAATCTTGCATTTTCAGATAACCGCTCATTTAATATTATTGCTACTGATGGAGGATTAAAGGATACACCTGTTCAGGTATCTGAGTTTATGCTATCTCCGGGTGAAAGAGTTGAAATACTTGTTGACTTTTCTTCCAATATAATTGGGCAGAATGTTACGTTAAGGTCACTCGCTTTTACTCACGGCGGAACGCTGCCATATAAACAGGGCATTGCTCTGGATATAATTAGATTTGATGTAGTCAATAATAATTCTTCTGGTGGAATTATACCTGCTGCTTTTGAGCCAATTACATACTATAATCCTGGTGATGTTGTAACTACAAGAACATTTAATCTTACAATGTCAGGCTCTCACCCGATGCATAGAATAAACGGACTTACGTTTGATATGAACCGCATTGATTGGGAAACACCGCTAAACTCCCTGGAAAAATGGAAGATAGTGAATGTAACTGCTGATTTTCACCCAATGCATACTCACGAAGCACAATGGCAGGTTCTTTCAAGAAACAATAATACAAATCTTCCGCCTTCAGATAAAGGATGGAAAGATACTGTTATGCTATATCCAGGTGAAACAGTTGAAGTTCTTGTAAAGTTTACTGATTACAAAGGAATTTATCTATTCCATTGCCATAACCTTGAGCATGAAGATGATGGTATGATGTTAAACTTTAAGGTAATAGACCCAATCGGAATTCAGCAGATAGGCACTGAAGTACCAAAAGAATTTACTCTGCATCAAAATTATCCTAATCCTTTTAATCCATCAACAAAGATAAAGTTTGATATAGTTCACAGCAGTGATATTAATGCATCGTTGAAGGTGTTTGATATTAGAGGAAGACAGGTTGCTGATTTATATAATGGCAAAATTTCTGCTGGTTCTTATGAGGCAGAATGGAAACCCGCATTTTTACCAAGCGGTACTTATTTTGCGAAACTTTCCGCGGGTAATTTTGTGAAAACAATTAAACTGATATTAGCAAAATAAAATATGATTGTAGTAATTTAAAAGATCCCTCATTTTGTTAAGTCGAGGGATTTTTTATTTTGCATTTCAAATAATGTTCTCTTTTCATAAATTATCGTAACCAAAAAATATAAATATGAAAAATTCAGTTATTATTTTTATATCAGTTTTTGTATTTATCTCGCAATTATTATTAACCTCAAAATCATTTTCAGATAATTCATTCTTGCAGCCACCATTTATCCCAATAATGACATCAGGTGCGCCAATAACTGTCGGTTTAAGATATTCCGCGGGTACAGGATACTCAGCCAATGATTCAGCCTGGGTGTATGTCATGGGAGGCTTGCAGGATGGCAATGTAATTACAAATACTGTTTACCGTTATAATGTATTAGCTGATTCATGGCAATTGGTAACAAATTTCCCTGACGGCAGTTTCTGGATAAGCGCCGCGGCAACATTAGGCAATAAAATATACAGCCTTGGAGGTACATATACACTGGCATTAAATGAATGTACGCCAAGAGTAAAAGTTTATAATATCGCAACAAATGCATGGACAAGTGCCGCTAATATGCCATACGGAAGGGTGTTCCATTCTGTTTGTTCATTCCAGGATAGCCTGCTTTATTGCGCAGGCGGCTGGGGATTTCCAGGCGGTATAGTTTATAATGATGTGTATATTTATAATGCTAACTCAGACGAGTGGCGCGCAGCAACAAATATGCCTGCGCCGCGCTGCGGTGGTGTGCTTGCGATAACTGGTGATACACTTGTTTATGTTTGCGGCGGTCCCGATTGGTTCAATCCTGCTGCAAGAAATACTGTATTCAGAGGGAAAATTAACCAAAGTGATAGATCAGTAATTGCATGGGATTCTTCCGGTGCTGTCTATCCGGGCGGAGTTAGAAATTCGATCTATGGTGCTTCCTGGGGAAATAAAGGGATAATTGTCAGTGGTGGTTACCAGGTTACATCAGTTACAAATCAATGTTATGTCTATAGTCCCGGCGCAAATTTATGGACACCACAGCCAAACCTGTTAGCTCCAAAAACGGATCATGCTGCGGCTAGCGTTAGCATAGGCAATGTATGGAAATTTATCAGCATTACAGGTACATCAAATCGCTCCGGTTCTAACTCAAATACCGTAAATATTTTAACTGATACAATGACAAACCTTGTTGGTATTAATATTACCGGTAATAATACACCCAAAACTTTTCAGCTTAAACAAAATTATCCAAATCCTTTTAATCCCCAAACAAGTTTAAATTTCGATATTACTTCACCTGATGGCAAGGCTGTACAATCATCACTTGTTATTTATGATATAATGGGCAGGGAAGTGGAAAATCTATTTACAGGTAATCTTTCCGCAGGGAATTATAATATAATGTGGAATGCTTCATCTTTTACAAGCGGCACATATTTCGCAAAACTTACCGCGGGTAATAATTCGGCAACAATCAAAATGTTGATGATAAAGTAACGCAGTTACTTTATCAGTCCGTAGGACTCCTTAGGAGAAATCCCTGTTATCGGGACTGCTGATAAAATAAATTTTCATTGCGAGGAACGAAGTGACGAAGCAATCTTATAATATAATCATGAGATTGCTTCGCTTCGCTCGCAAAAAGGAATTAACAACTACCACACCAAACCGCCATCAACACTCAATGTAATACCCGTAATAAATGCCGCATCATCTGATGCAAGGAATAAATATGCTTTAGCAATATCTAATGCAGAGCCTAATCTTCCTAATGGGGTCCTTTCCTTAATGCTTTCCAAAACCTTTTCAGGTACAGAGTCCAGCATTTCAGTCTCAATAAATCCCGGAGCAACTGCATTTACGGTAATACCTTTTTTCCCAAGTTCTCTTGCCCATACTTTGGTCATCCCAATAACCCCGCTTTTTGAAGCTGCATAGTTCGTCTGTCCATAATTACCGTAAATTCCTACTATTGAAGATGTATTAATGATCCTGCCATAATTATTTCCAGTCATATGCATTGCTGCATATTTTGTCATATTGAACACTCCTTTTAAGTTAATATTGATTACCTTATCAAATTGTTCTTCTGACATTTTCATTAATGATGCATCACTGGTTATACCTGCATTATTTATAAGTATATCAATTCTTTCGGATTTTTTTAAGGCATCATTAATACAAAAAAATGCAG
>JAYTUN010000025.1:0-36975 GCA_043744495.1 Ignavibacteria bacterium | reverse complement strand
TGACTATTTAACTTCATTCATTAAAAGACTCTTAAATCGAGAAATATATAACCCTTATGAATTTAAAGAAGTTGTCGGTTTACTGTCGTGTACTTAGTCAGCTCCTTCACCCAAAATTTTTAAATTGTTTTTATTATGATTGTTTGGTATTTTTGTATTCCAAATTTTGTCAAAACAGAGAATATGAGCCGTAAATTGAGAATCCTCACAGTTTTATTGGTTTTTATAGGTTTTTTAGGCACTTCTAACAGCCAATTTTTACCAAGTTTTGCGTTTGCAGGTGGTGTTACTGCAGGATGGTATTTTAATCCCGTTAAAGATTTAAATTTAGAGCTTAAAAACGCAGGTTTTCCTGAAATGTCAGAAAGTGGATTTCTGACTCTTGGAGGTGGTGGATTTATTGACCTGCCTAATAAAGGAAATTTTATCAGGATAGGCGGATTTGGCAATGGCTTTACATCCAAGCTAAGTAAACAAGTTAATGATACTCTGAAGAAAGATGTTAATTATTCACTTGGTCAGGGTGGTTTAAGTTTTGAGTATGTTATCCCCTTAACTAAAATTTTTGATATCAGTTTCGGTTCACAATTTCAAACAGGCACCCTAAAGCTTGAGCTTTACCAGTATGGTAATGATCTGGGCAATTACAACAATCTATTTTTAGAGTTTCAGTCAAATGGTTCTTCATCAAATCTATCACGTGTTTTCAAGTCAAGGTTTTATACAGTTCAGCCGCAAGTTGGTATTGGAATTATGCTGAGGAAATTCCTTTACATGAAAATTGATTGCGGTTACCAAATTGGTGCTCAAAGTATATGGCGTGTTGATAATGATGTTGAGGTTAAGGATTTTCCTAAGGGCATCGAGCCTAAAGGACTTATCATTAATGTTGGTTTGAACTTTGGATTATTTATCAGGGAATAATATTTGAAGAAATTATTGGTTACCGGCGGAGCCGGTTTTATTGGAACAAACTTTGTCTATTACATTACAGCCAAAGGTTACCATGTTACAGTTTTAGATAAGCTAACTTATGCAGGTGGAAAAGATAACCTTGATCCGCTCGTAAGCTCAGGTAAAGTTATTTTTATAGAAGGCGATATTTGTGATGAAGATATTGTCAAGAAAGCTATTGTTGGCTGTGATGCTGTAGTACATTTTGCTGCCGAAAGCCACAACACAAGAAGCGAAACCGACCCTGACCTGTTTTACCGCACAAATGTTGTAGGTACAAAAGTTATGCTTGAGCAGTCATTTGCAAGCGCCATAAACAAGTTTATTCATATTTCTACTGATGAAGTTTACGGCTCAATTGCCGATGGTTACTTTGCCGAAGGCGATAAGCTTTTGGGTGATAGCCAGTCAACATCTGCATACTCAAAATCAAAATCTCAGGCTGATGATCTTGCAATGGAGTTCGGCAGGGAATATCCTGTAATTGTGCTTAGACCCACAAATAATTTCGGACTGTGGCAATATCCAGAAAAGGCATTACCAAGATGGATATCAAACATTCTGCTTGGTGAAAAAATTCCATTATGGGGTGAAGGCTTACAGGTTAGAGATTGGCTCTACGCGCCAATAACCGCTGAGTGCATAGAGTTCCTTCTTGAAAAGGGCGAAAATGGAAATGTTTATAATGTTGCAGCTAATCACAACCCCGAAATTACAAACCGCCAGGCAGCGGAGTGGATATGTGAACTGCTTGGGGTTAACAAGGATGATTGGATTCAGTACATCCCCGACCCCCGGCCTAACCATGATTTCCGCTATGCATTGAATGTTGATAAGATAACTACTCTTGGCTTTAAGCCAAAGATAGATCTGTTCAACCAGTTTAAAGCCACCGCGCAGTGGTACAGGCAGAACGAGCAATGGTGGAAAAAAAGAAAAGAAGAAGCAGAAAGTATATACAAATAAGCACATATATAATTAAATCAATTGATATCCGGTTCATTTACATAAACCGGAGTAACCATCAATTTCCACAAATACAAACCAAACGGGAATATAATTAATCCAAAAGGAAAATAATTAATGAGTGAAGTATTAAGAGAAAAAATCAAACAGAAAAAAGCGAAGATTGGGATAATCGGACTGGGATATGTCGGTTTACCTCTTGCCATTGAATTTGCAAGAAAAGGCTACAGTGTTCATGGAATTGATGTTGATATAAATAAGATAAAACTTATTCAGCAGAAGAAAAATTACATCAAAGATGTAATTAACAAAGACTTTTTATATGCAATAAATAACAACCTGTTCACTGCTTCTGTTAATTACGATAAAATTGGCGACCAGGAAATTATTTTTATCTGCGTACCAACTCCGGTAACAGAAAATAAGACACCTGATATTTCTTTTATAATGAATTCAGCAGAAGAAATATTCAAAAGAATGAAAAGACATACCCTTATTGTTTTAAAAAGCACAACTTTTCCCGGTACCACCGAAGATCATATTCAGCCACTTTTGGAATCAAAAGGTTGGAAAGCGGGAAAAGATTTTTATCTTTCATTTTCACCTGAGCGTGTTGATCCCGGGAATAAAGTCTATAACACAGGTAACACCCCAATTGTTGTTGGCGGTGTTTCAAGAAAATGCATGGAGCTTTCTGTTATGATAATGCAGGAAGTGGCGACAAAAGTTCACCAGGTATCAACGCCAAGGGTTGCAGAAATGGAAAAGCTCCTTGAAAATATTTTTAGGAGCGTTAATATCGCTCTGGTAAACGAGCTTGCAAGGCTTTGCGACCGGATGGGTAATGTTAATATTTGGGAAGTTATTGAAGCAGCATCAACAAAACCATTTGGTTTTATGCCGTTTTTCCCAGGACCGGGTATAGGCGGGCATTGCATACAGATCGACCCATACTATCTTGACTGGTTAGCAAAACAGTATGACTTCCATACTAAATTTGTGGAGCTTGCCGCTGAATCAAACGAAGAAATGCCTTTTTATGTTAGAGATATGGTTATGAGAGAACTTGCTAATGCGCCGGTAAAGGCAAGCGAAGCAAATGTACTGATACTAGGGACTACATTTAAACGTGATGTTGAAGATTCAAGGAACTCTCCTGCTATTAAAGTTATCGAGCTTTTATATAAAGAAGGAATTCAGAATATTAATTTCCATGACCCGTATATGAGGAATATCCGTTTAATGGATAAGATATTCCGTGTTCAGGAACTCAATGAAAAGCTGCTAAAGGATGCAGATGCAACAGTTATAGTTACTGACCATACAACTTATGATTATGAATGGATAGCAGCATTTTCAAAACGGTTAATTGATACAAGAAATGCAACAAGGAAGATAAAAACCAACAGGGAAAAAATTTCGTTGCTGGGCGCTAATACTTTCAAGGTCAGCTAATTTCATTTTCAGCTAATTTCATTTTCTGGTAATTGAGTATAAAAAAGAAGATAATTTCTGTCGTAGGGGCAAGGCCTAATTTTATGAAGCTTGCTCCTATTGAACGGGAACTAAAGAAAAACAATACCCTTTTCAAGCATTTAATAGTACATACAGGACAGCATTACGATAGAAGGCTGTCGCAGGTTTTTTTTAAGGATCTGGATCTTCCAAAGCCAGATGTATACCTAGGAGCAGGTTCAGGCTCGCATGCTAAACAAACCGCTAAGATAATGACTGAATTTGAAAAAGTTGTTATTAAAGAAAAACCGGATCTTGTTATTGTGTTTGGTGATGTTAACTCAACCATAGCATGCGCACTTGTCTGTGCTAAAATTCATTATGGTAAGGGGACTGTACCTTTAGCGCATGTTGAAGCAGGCTTAAGAAGCTTTGATATTTCTATGCCTGAGGAAATTAACAGGATAGTTACCGATGTACTTTCTGAAATGCTTTTTATCACCGAAAAAGAAGGCGTGAAAAATCTTCTCAAGGAAGGAATAAGCAAAAAGAATATGTTTCTTGTTGGTGATACTATGATTGATGCACTTGCATTCTTCAGGCAGAAATTCAGCAGCTCGCCTGTTTTAAAAAATCTTGGATTGAAAAAAGGAAAATATATCCTTTCAACAATTCATAGACCCGTAAATGTTGATAATAAAGAAAGCTTTTCAAAGATAATTTCTATATTTGAAAAAGTATCAACAAAAGCCATTAGCTTTGATCCCGAAGTTAAAATTGTACTTCCTTTACATCCCCGTACCCTTAAAATGGCTGAGAAATTTAGTTTGCTTAACAGGTTAAATAATATTAAAAATCTTATTGCGATAGAACCTGCCGGCTATACAGATTTTATCAAGCTGCTTACAGACTCGAAACTGGTAATTACCGATTCCGGCGGCATACAAGAAGAAGCAACTTTTTTGAAAATTCCCTGTTTAACATTGCGTGATTCATTTGAAAGACCTGAAACACTGAAAATTGGCACTAATACACTTTGCGGGCTCAATGAGTCATTAGTTATCAGGAAAATTGCTGAAATATTTAAAGGGAAATACAAAAAAGGAAAGATACCACGTCTTATGGATGGGAAAGCATCAAAGCGAATTGTAAAAGCTCTAAAAACCCGACTTTTTAAGACCTTCTGATCTTTTAAGACCTTCTGATTAATAATAGATTATTGTATTTTCTATGTTTTAAAAAAGAATTAACTTTAAGTTCCGGTAAATGTAAACCGGAGATTATTTTATAGATTAAAGTTAATAAAAACAGAGTTTTTGAGCGAAAAAAAGCACTATTTCTTTTCTGATGTTCATCTTGGTTTCCTAGGCAAAGAAGAAGAAAAATCCAGGGAAAGGAAACTTGTCAGTTTCCTTGAAAGTATAAGAGGTGATGCAGAAAAGATATATATAGTCGGCGATCTTTTTGACTGCTGGATAGAATATAGAAGAGCAGTACCAAAAGGCTTTTACAGAACGCTGGCTAAGCTTAATGAAATTGTTGAGCAGGGTATTGAAGTAAATTTCTTTTCAGGCAACCATGATTTCTGGCTTAATACATATTTAAGGGATGATATAGGCTTAAAGTTATATTGCGATTCACTTGATATAACCATAGAGGGAAAGCGTTTTTTTATAACACATGGCGATGGGCTTTCAAAAGGTGATACAGGCTATAAAATAATTAAAAAGATACTGCGCAGCCCGGTTAACCAGTTTTTATTTTCGCTTATTCATCCAGATATTGGCTTGTGGCTGGCTCAAGGCTCGTCAAAAAAATCAAGGCTGCATACAGATGACAGGCAGAGAGTAACTGAAACTTACGGAGATGGAAAAGATATTAGCTCTCACGGCTCCGGCGGTATGCGTGAATTTGCCGCAAAGAAAATTGGTGAAGGTATTGATATTGTTGTAATGGGGCACATTCACAAGCCGCAATGTATTGAGCTTAAAAATAACGGCAGAAGTGGATATTACGTTACACTTGGTGACTGGATCAAAGATTTTACATACGGTTCCTATTCAAAAGGAAATTTTGAGCTGAGGAAATTCAGTGCAGATAATTAGAAGTTTTAATATAGAAGGTATTTATTATAGATGTTTGGCGGAAAAAAGAAAAATAATCCTAAAGATACTAAAGTAACAGAGCGGGAAGAGTATTTTAATAACCGCGACTTCAGGCGTAAGATGATGAATAAGAAAAAAAGATCATCTACGCGCAGGCTGGGTATATTTGCTTTTTTTGTTATCGCAATTACCGTTATCGTAATTACTTACGGGGCATTTCTTTTTAATGGTCTGCCTCCGCTATCAAGCCTCGAAAATCCAAAGACAGACCTTGCAACTAAAATTTACTCTGAAGATGGCGAGCTTATTGACCAGCTTTTTATTGAGAACAGGACCATAGTTTCAATTGATGCTATTCCGAAAGATCTTATCAATGCGCTCATAGCAACTGAAGACAGAAAATTCTACAAGCACTGGGGTATTGATGCTGACCGTATCATGAAGGCATTTGTTAAGAACCTAATGAGCTTTTCAATTAAAGAAGGCGCAAGTACTATCACACAGCAGCTTGCAAGAAATCTTTACCGTAGTGAAATTGGACAGGCAATATCATTAACCAGAAAACTTAGAGAAGCCATCACAGCCGTACAGATTGAAAAGACTTATACAAAAGAAGAAATCTTGCTTCTTTATCTGAACCAGGTTTATTTTGGCAGGGGCGCTTACGGAGTTGAAGCGGCGGCTAAAACCTACTTCGATAAATCTGTTACAGAGCTTACGCTTGATGAATGCGCAATGCTTATTGGAATGGTTAAAAATCCTTCCGGAAATTATGACCCGATTGAAAATCCTGATAACTGCAAGGATAGAAGAAACACAGTGCTTAATAACATGCAGGAAGAAGGCTATATAACAAAAGAAGTTTACGAGCTTGCAAAAAATGATCCTATAAAAGCCCAGCCAAGAACAATTCAGAAAAAATCTATGGGCTTAGGCGGACAGTTCGGTGAATACGTAAGGCAGTTGCTTGAGAAAAAAGCTGGAAAATATGGCTTTAATATCTACAGGGATGGACTGATTGTTACAACATCTATTAACAGCAGAATGCAGAAGCATGCCGTAGATGCAGTTAATAACCAGTTGAAAGATTTCCAGAAGGCATTTAACTCAACCTGGAACTGGAAGGGCAATCGTAATCTTCTCAATGACGCCCTTGATAAATATATTAAACAGAGCGATGAGTATAAAAAAGCTAAGACTGATGCTGACAGGCAGAAAATTTATAACAAGCTTAAGCAGGATAACGATTTTATAGAAAAAGTTAAAGAGCGCGAAATTGCAGTACAGGTTGGTTTTGTATGCATTGACCCTAAGAATGGCGAAATAAAAGCAATGGTTGGACAGAATCCAAACTTTCCATTTAAATACGGCTTAAACCACGTTACACAGATAAAGCGCCAGCCCGGTTCTTCATTTAAAACTTTTGTTTATACTACTGCTATTGAAAACGGTTACTCTCCGGCTTATAATATTTCCAATGATCCGCTTAGGGTTGTAATTGGCGGGCAGACCTGGTCTCCCAAAGGCGGAGGAACGGGCGGAATGGTTTCACTGCGTGATGGTATCACTCACTCAATAAACATAGTTGCAGTAAGAACTGCAATGGAGCTTGCACCTATTGACCAGGTTATTAAGCTTGCTCATAAAATGGGGATAAATTCAGAGCTGCCTAATGTACTTTCACTTGCTCTTGGGGTTGGTGAAGTTTCACCGCTTGAAATGACAAGCGCTTATGGCGTTTTCCCTAATGAAGGAATTTGGGTTGAACCTCATGCAATTTTAAAAATTGAAGACCGTTACGGTAATATTATCGAAGAAGTGATCCCTGAAACCCGGGAAGTTATAAGCGAAGGTGTTGCTTATATTATGGCTGATATGATGGAAGGTGTTGTAAATGAAGGTACTGCAACATCTATAAGGAATTATTTCAACAGACCTGCCGCAGGTAAAACAGGCACTACACAGGATTATACCGACGCATGGTTTGTGGGCTTTACTCCGCAGCTTGTTGCCGGATGCTGGCTTGGTTTTGATGACCCAAGAATTAAATTTGGCGGTTCGTATGGACAAGGTGGCAGAGCTGCAGCTCCGATTTGGGGCAGATTTATGAAGTATGTTTATGATGACCCGCAGACAACAATGGAGCTTAAATATTTCGAAATGCCGCCCGATGTTATGGAAGCAAATATTTGCTCTGTTACAGGACTTCTTGCCAACGAAACGTGTCCTTCATATACGGATCTTATACTTAAAAGGAATGCGACACGGAAATGCTCAATGACGCATGAATATACACCTACAGAAGGTTCAGAATCAACAGGCGATCCGCCTCCGGGAAGTATTGGGTTTTAAATTATATTAAACCCACGATGAATGTCGCGGGTTTTTTATTTGCGAGGGACGAAGTCCCAAAGCAATCCCATTCAGGTTTAGATTTATTGTAGGGAACGGTAGAGATGCTTCCTTTGTTAGAATAAAAGGATAATAAGGCTTTTCTAGTCTTATTCTTATAATTGTTTTTATTCAATTTACGACAAATGTCATTTATTTTTATGATAAAGAGTATTATTTTTGTATAATAAGTGAAAAATTACATTAGAAATATTTCAAGTATCATTATAGCCTTAGTCATGCTTAGCGGAGGCAATTTTGCTTATGCGCTTGCACACGGTGATTGTATTATTAATTCAAACGGACACCAAACATGCGAAATGGAATGCTGCAAAGAAAGTGTTTGTTGTAAAGATGACTCTAAAACCGTTCTGATTAAAGATGTTGGCAATTCCTGTTGCGTCGTTCATTCAGAGCAAAGCCTGGAACAGAATTATAGAATGCCTGTTATTTCCCAAAAGCCTGAACTTGCCAAAGCATTTTTTAATCCAATAGATGTAACCGATAATATTTCAATATCAATAAGATATATTCAAGTATCACATAAATTCAAAACCACAAATATTTTCCTTAAAGTATCCAATCTCCGTATTTAAACTCACCTGCGTTTCTAATCATTTAAAAAGTTAAGCCTGCTTTTTTTAGCGGGGTTCTATAAATAATTTTCTACATTAATTTAATATGAAATTGATCTTCATTATATCAGTATTATTAGCTGTTTTTACCATAAACAATATTAATTACAGCAGTGAGAGTAACGTAAATTATTCAGTTTATGCAGATTCTTTATCAAAATGTCCGGTTACAGGTGATGATGTTTCAGGTGAGCATATTGCTTACAGGTATATAGATAAAGATATCAAATTCTGCAATGAAGGATGCATAATGGCATTCAAAAAAGATCCTGCTAAATACACGGAACATATAAAATGTATGCCATGCGGCGATGATGACGGCAAAGCAAGTATATCAACTGTCCATAACGGGGTGAAATATTACTTTTGCGCAAACGGATGCAAAAAGAAATTTGTTGACGATGCGGATAAATATCTTGATAAATACAAAATCGAAAAACAGAAATGATAAATAATAAAATTATAATTATTCGCGGAATGCTCAGCATAATGCTACTGCTATTGCTTTTTGGAAGTAGCATATATTCACAAAACATTAGTGGTTACATATTTAGTGAAGCCGAAGGCAATAAAGAGCCGCTTGATGTAGCCGTTGTAAAGTGGATAAATACTAAAAAAGGAACAATCACGGATGAAACCGGGAAATTCACACTTGCATTAAGCAATATTTCAGATAAGCGTCTTGTTGTATCATACGCAGGTTATAAAACCGATACAGTTGATGCTTCTGATAAGCTTCAGGTTGAAGTTATACTTACACCAAATTTGTCAACTTCGACAATAAATGTTGAAGATAGCAAGAAATCAACTCACTTTGGAAATTATACTGCAAAGACTGAGGTCATAACTTCGCAGGAGTTTCTAAAGGAAGCAAGCTGCGACCTTGCGGGTTGTTTCGGCAGGAATTCATCTGTAGAAGTTGCGGTGACCGATATTATCACCGATGCCAAAGAGCTTAAAATGCTTGGACTCGAAGGCGCATATACACAGTTGTTAGTAGATAACATGCCGTTATTATCAGGACTGAATGTAAAATACGGTATCAGCAGCATTCCCGCAACACTGATTGATCAAATTATGATTTCCAAAGGCTCAAATTCTGTTATTCAGGGATATGAATCCATTAGCGGAATTATGAACGTGATATTAAAGGATTACAACAATTCTGACCGCCTTCTTGTTAACGGCTTTGTGAACAGTATGTTTGAAAAACAGTTCAACCTTAATTTTGCAAACAGTATCTCAAAAAAATGGAGTAACATATTGACTTTACACACAGCTCAGAAATCAATGGTAATGGATGATAACAACGATAGTTTCCTTGATAATCCTTTAACAACAAGGTATGTACTTTATAATAAATGGAATCTATCGGATGATGAGAAGAAAACTGATTTCAATATTGCAGGCAGGTATTGGAATGAAAAACGTGTTGGCGGGCAGAAAAATACTGAATCACAAAGTAGTGTTAACGGTCGCAGACTTTATGAGCAGACAATTAATATTAATTCATTTGAAGGTTACTCACGTCTCAACAAACAGTTCACAGAAACAAGCGGAATAAAGATGTTCCTTAACACATCATATTATGACCAGGGTTCATATTATGGAATTACTAAATATGATGGCAAGCAGACCAACTTTTTCGCAATGGGCTTTTATGAATTTGAAGTACTTCCCAACAGCTTCCTCAAAACCGGATTAAGCTATAAATACCTGAAAATTGACGAGCTGATTGCATTTGATGATACTATAAGTAAAACTTATGCAGGGAATTATATCAAAAAGGAATCTATTCCGGGCGTGTTTGCAGAAAATTCTGTAAACTTCCTTGAAGATAAAGCATCTTTAATGACCGGAGTAAGGTTTGATTATCATAATGAACATAAACTGATAGTTACTCCAAGAGCGCTCTTAAGGTATCAGCCTGTTAAAACGCTCGTTTTCAGAGCGTCAATTGGTACTGGATTCAGAACAGTAAATCTTTTCAGTGAATATTCAAACCTTCTTGCCAGCTCAAGAAATATAATTGTTGCAGAAAAACTTGAGCCTGAAAAAACTCTGAATTATGGTGCTGATGTGCTTATTTATTTTGGAGGGAACAATTATTCAGGCAACTTTAATGTTGATTTCTACAGAACAGAATTCAGTAATAAAATAATCCCTGATTATGATTCAGACCCCACCGAAGTAATTTTTGCTAATCTAAATGGTAAAGCGTTTTCAAACGTTATGCAGGCTGAGCTTAGCGTTACATTGCTCAGAAATGTTGATTTAAAGCTTGCTTATAAATTTATTGACTTTAATTATGATAATAACGGAGTAAGGTATGAACAGCCATTTGTGGCAAAGAACAGAGTGCTTGCAACATTTTCATATAATCCAACAAGCAAATCATGGTCAGCTTCGGCAGGCCTAAATTGGTTTGGCAAGCAGCGGCTGCCATCTACCGCATCAAATCCTGTGCAGTATCAATTGCCTTTAGAATCAAAACCTTACACACTTATAAATGCGCAGTTGAACAAGAATTTCAAATTCTTTGAAATTTACGCGGGAGTTGAAAACCTGCTGAACTTTAAACAGGATAATCCCATAATCAGCGCAGATGATCCATTCGGTCCTTATTTTGATACATCATTTATATGGGGTCCAACCAGAGGAAGAGAGTTATATGCGGGCTTCAGGTTTATATTAGGTAAGTAATAACCATCATGTAGGTCAAAGGCACGCCTTTGACTAAGATTTAAAGACCCACGATAATCTTCGTGGGTTTTTATTTGCGAGTGACGAAGTCACGAAGCAATCTCATTTAGGATAGGAACAGAATGAGGGGCTCGGTCGCGATCGTTCATTTTTATTTTGGATAAAATGTAAAATTATACTACAAAAGTCTATAAGCAAATAAAAATTGTACTATTGAATTCGGTTTCTAATTTATTTGAATTTTAATCGAGACTTTTATAAGCTTTTAAATTTAACATGATAAGACTACAAAAATCTATTATTGTTTTTGTTAATTCAATAACCTCCCCAATAATATTGCTAAGCTATTAGATATGATATGACTTTTGTAGTCATAATCTCCTCAAAAATTCCTATCATATCTGCATTTAATTTCTCAAAAGATACAATTATATTCGTATAAATGTACAGAATAAAGCTCAATGAATTCGAGGGTCCGTTAGACCTGCTTCTTTTCTTTATCCAGCGGGATGAGCTTGATATTCATAATGTCCCTATTTCAAAGATCACCAATGAATTCTGCGAGTATGTAAATTATATCCAGGTGCTTGATCTTGAGCTTGCAAGTGAGTTTATCTTAATGGCTGCAACGCTGATACAGATAAAAGCCAAAATGATGCTCTACAAGCCCGATGAAATTACCGAAGAAGAAGAAGACCCAAGGTATGAGCTTGTAAAACGCCTGCTGGAATATAAACGCTTCAAGGATGCATCAGCTGAATTTGCAGGTCTTGAAGAAGAGCAGCGTAAAGTTTTTTACCGCAACGATTTTGACGGAGATTACAGGATAGATGAAGAAGCCGAAGTAGATGTTACAATACAAAATCTTACATTATACAACCTTATCAAAGCATACAAATTCGCAATGGAGCACCAGCCGAAGGAAGTGGTTCATAACATATTCAGGCTTAATGTATCAATAGACGAGCAAATAGAGCATGTAAATTTGCTTTGCACAAACAGTGAATACGTGTCATTTCTTGGGATGATAATTGGTATGGAGAAGATAAGGGTAGTTGTAACATTCATTGCAATCCTCGAAATGGCTAAAAACGGCATTATTGGCATTAAAATCAATGAAACATTGACTGATTTCCTTGTATTTAAAATTGCCGAGCTGCCCGAAGAGGGTATTATAGAAACTTCAAGTTTTAATTAAATTTTTTTATTTTGCTCTTTATTTAGCAAAAAACTTTATTATATTTGTAGTCATTAACCCCACATTTTGTTTTTTTACGAGCGTGGTATCTCGTTTTAATTTTTCTAAATTAAAGTTTAATAATAACATAAATACCATAAATGAATTTTGACGGCATAAAAAAAATAGTAGAAGTTTTGATCTTTTCAACTGATAGGCCCCTTACGTTGAAACAGATGAAAGATATTATTAACCAGGAAAAATCCGAAACGGGTGTAACTTCGGATATCCGTAATATTGAAAAAGCCGTTAATGAGCTTATTGATAAATACAGCTCTGACGATTATGCATTCAATATTGTACAGCTTGCCGGCGCTTACCGTTTTGCTACAAAACATGAATACGGTCCCTGGCTTGCCAAGCTGAACAAGGAAAAACTGAAAAGAAGGCTTTCACAATCAGCGCTTGAAACACTTGCAATTATTGCATATAACCAGCCAATAACAAAAAGTGAAATTGAAGCTGTAAGAGGTGTGAATGTTGATTATATAATAGGCTCACTGCTTGAAAAGGATCTCATCACAATAAAAGGCAGGGCGGAAGTGGTAGGCAGACCGATGCTTTACGGCTCAACCGATAATTTACTGGAATACCTTGGAATTAATGCAATAGCTGACCTGCCGCATCTTAAAGCTATCGAAGAAATTATTAAATCAAGTCCGCCTGATGGTGTATCTCAGTCTGATATAGATTTCTACGAAGAGATAAATCACATAAGAGAGAAAATGGTATCAAGTGGAAATATAGCCGGTCAGCTTATTTCGGGAAAAATCGAAGACGGTGATGCTGTTCCCGTAAATATACACGAGTTAAATTCAGGAAGAGGAATTGAAAATGAAAGTAATGTTGATAATGAATTGGAATCAAATGCTGTTATTACAGAAAGCGAAAATGAAAGTAATGGAGAAAACACTCATGGTGTACAAGGTATAGAAGATGAAAACAGGCAGTAGAAAAATAAGTTCTTTAAAAAAAGAAGATTCAAAAAATGATGAAAATTTTGATTCAGATGAACAAAATAACGAAACAAAACTTACAAGACTAAACAAATTAATTTCGAATGCGGGTATAACCGCCAGAAGAAAAGCAGATGAACTAATTTTTACAGGAAGGGTTACAGTAAACATGCAAATTGTTACAGAGCCGGGTACAAAAGTAAACCCGGAAAGAGATGTAGTTAAAGTTGACGGGGAAAAAGTAAAGCCCCTGACAGAATTTATCTACGTTGTTCTTTTTAAACCAAGAGGTTATGTAACTACCACTCACGATGATAAAGGAAGACCTACAGTGATGGATCTTATAGGTCTTAACACCCGCCTTTATCCTATCGGCAGGCTGGATTACGATACTGACGGTGTTCTTTTGCTTACCAATGATGGTGAGTTTTCGAACATGATGATGCATCCGCGCCACAAGATATTTAAAACCTACTTCGCGAAGCTTGATAAGCCAATGGAAGAGAACGATGTTAAAAAACTTCGTGAAGGTGTTATGATAGACGGACGTCCAACATCAAGAGCTAAAGTAAGGATTATCCCCAACACAGGCGAGCAGAATATATGGATATCAATACACGAAGGCAGGAACCGGCAGGTAAGAAGGATGCTTGAAGAGCTTGGATACCTTGTACAGAGGCTTAAGAGAGTTGAGTATGCAAGGATAGGTCTTGATAATTTAAAGCCCGGCGAGTGGAGATACTTAACCCCTGAGGAGTTTATTGATGCCAAAAAACTTGCTACCCCTAAACAGGGTGTGTTCAGAAAACCTGAGCCTGAAGAGGCAAGGGAATCTTTGGAATCCGGCGAACCCGTAAAGAAAGAGAAAAAAGGCAAGAAAGGCGGCAAGAAGAAGAAGAAGCAAAAAGATAAGCTCAAAAAAGCTGCAAATGTACAGCAGCCATCTTCAGGCTCCGATGTTCTGGAAAGTATATCTAAAGAACTTGAAAATATCTCTGAACAGATCTCTGATAATAAAGAAGAATAAACAAATTTTGGTAAAGGAATATTCTGCAAATTACAACTTAAGCTGAGTTTCATAATGAGTAAAGAAAGATATTATGACTGGAATAGGGAAGATGATAAGACAATGTATATTGACGCAGTTGAAAACGCAGTCGATTCGCTGGAAACTACCCAGACATATTTTCAAAGGACTGATAATCTGAAATGGAAATGGATAGTGTTTTCTTTGCATCATTGTTTATATATGTTTTGTACAATTAATCTTGAACGTGGAAATTATCAGGAAGTATTAGCTTCAAATGGATACGATGAAGATGAAAATAGTTATTTCCAAAGAGGAAACGAAAAATGGAAAAAATCCAAAAGATTGAAAAGAAATAATAGTCCTGGATATACAATTAATTGGGAGACTATCGAGGGAGAGCCCCAGGTTAATTCCAAAGGTAAATCAAGAAAAAGAAAAGAAAAATTGATAGGTTTTTGGACCGCCTTAGCCAGAGTTCAGGATAAAGAATTATGGATGGCGAGATTTATACACTCAAATGCGATTACTTTATCAGAAAAACAATGGGGCAGTATTGAGTGGTTAACCGAACATGTTAGAAATCAGCTTACGCATTTTGTGCCAATGGGCTTATCTATTCCAGTGAATTCTTTTAAAGAAGCTTGCTTGGATATAGTATTTGTTATAGAACAGCTTGCTTTCAACACAAATCAGGTTATATATATGGATGAAGGTATAGAAGACCGAATAAAGATTAGTATTAAGACGTTAAAGGATTCTTTGTCAAGCTAATATTCAACACTATATTTAATGGAAAAAATTGAAATTCAATGGAGCTCAAAAAGTGTACTTAATTCTTATGAAGAGCATTCTTTTTTTGATGCAGTTGTAACTAAAGAAGATAATATTTATTGTTCTTTATGTATTGAACTTAATATTGCTTCCGAAGGTGAAACTCTTGATGAGTCTAAAAGAAATTTGACAGAAGCAGTCAAAGATTATCTTGAGCTTTCTCTGGAAAATAATTTACCATTTGAAAGATGGGTTCCTGATGAAGATAATCCATTATTGAATGGAAGTGAGATAATTGATTATTCTAAAATTGAAGTGAATATGAACTTATTTGAATATGCCTAAATACCCTGTTTCTAAGCCGAAGGAAGTTATCAGCGCTTTGAAAAGAATGGGTTTTGAGGTTATAAGAAGTTCTGGCAGCCATATTCATTTAAAAAGAAACGAACAATTTGTAACAGTCCCTTTTCATAATAGAGACCTCAGAATTAAGACCCTAAAATCAATTATTCAGCAAGCATGTATATCTGTAGAAGAATTAATAAAATATTTATAAATTTAAATACTATAACTATTTGCAGGAAACTAACGATCTGGTAAAAAACCGCTTATTAGCGCTTGAAGAGATCAAAAAACTTGGCATAAATCCATACCCGCACAGGTTTGATGTAACGGCTAACTCTGCTGAAATATTAAGTACATTCACTGACCCTACTGGTGATGAAGAAACCGAAGCCCGGAAAATGAAAACTGTTTCTGTAGCAGGCAGAATTATGGCTATCAGGAAAATGGGTAAAGCAAGCTTTTTCCAGATAAAGGATGATACAGGGAAGTTGCAGATCTATATCAGGCAAAATGATGTGGGTGAGCAGCTATATAAGCTTTTCAAATTGCTTGATATTGGTGATATTATTGGCGTGAATGGTTTTGTTTTCCGCACTAAGATGGGTGAAATTTCAATTCACGCTGCAACAATTGAGCTTCTCGCAAAAACCATACAACCCCTGCCCGTTGTTAAAGAAGAAACCACCGAAACAGGTGAGAAGATTATTCACGATGCATTTGCTGATGTTGAGCTTCGCTACAGGCAGAGATATATCGATCTTATCGTAAACGAACATGTAAAGGAAACATTTATAAATAGAACAAAAATTATTCAATCTATAAGACGCACTTTAGAAAAATACAATTTCTTTGAAGTCGAAACACCAACTTTGCAGTCAATTTACGGCGGAGCGAATGCAAAGCCTTTTGTAACTCATCACAATGCTCTAAATATCCCGCTTTACCTCAGAGTATCAAATGAGCTTTATCTAAAAAGGCTTGTTGTAGGCGGCTTCAATAGAGTGTATGAATTTGTGAAAGATTTCCGCAATGAAGGTATTGATAGAACTCATAACCCGGAATTCACACAGGTCGAGTGGTACCAGGCTTATGGCGACTATAACGACAGCATGGCTCTCTTCGAAGAAGTTGTAGAACAGGCATGCCTTTCTATACACAGCTCAGCCAAGGTTGATTACCAGGGTACTGAAATTGATTTTGGGCGTCCATGTAAACGCCTGAAAATGATAGACGCGATTGCCGAAAAGAACGGTATTGATGTCCTGAATATGAAGAAAGCTGATATCATTCAGTATATGAAAGATAAGGAAATTAATTTTGACCAGAAGATTTCACACAGCAAAGGTCTTGTAATTGCAGCTCTTTTCGAAGCGACATGCGAGGAAAGTCTGGTACAGCCAACATTCATTATCGATCATCCGATCGATACAACACCGCTTTGCAAGCCGCTTCGCGAGTATTCTATGCAGCGGCTCGAAGAAATGAAGAACGACCCCGAGCAGGTTATTTTTGTTGAGCGATTTGAACCATATATCAATAAATGGGAGCTTGGTAATTCATATACAGAGCTTAACGATCCTATTTTACAGCGCAGCCTGCTTGAAGAACAGGTTGAGCGCGGCAGGGGCGGAGAAGAAGAAACTCACCCGCTGGATGAGGACTTCCTAAGAGCAATTGAAATTGGTATGCCCCCAACAACTGGCGTGGGACTCGGTGTTGATAGGCTCGTAATGCTGTTAACAAATTCAGCAACAATCAGAGATGTGTTATTATTCCCATTAATGAGGCCTCTGTAAAATTTTTATTATTATTTTTATATGAGTAGTATTGAAAAACTAATAGAAAAAATTATCTCGGGTAAATCGGATTCAAATCTGGACTTTAATGATTTTAGGAAGTTTATTTTACAATTTGAATTTAAAGAAAGAATAAAAGGAAGTCATCACATTTACACGAAATCCGGAATAAAGGAAATTATTAATATTCAGCCTCTTGGCAAATTATCAAAACCTTAACAGATAAAACAAGTAAGAAATCTAATTTTAAAATATAACTTTTTAAAAAATAATGGGTAATTTAAAATATGAAGTTATAGTTTATTGGTCCAATGAAGATAATTGCTTTATAACTGAAATGCCTGAATTGCCTGGTTGTATCTCCGATGGTAAAACATATGAAGAAGCTATAGAAAATATTAAAAAAGTAGCAACAATGTGGATTGAAGTTGCTACAGAAGAAGGAAGAGAAATCCCTGATCCAAAGGGAAAATTATTTTATGCTTAGTATATTGATTATATGATATTCGAAGAAACAATTGAAGGATATTTATACTCAACAGATAAAGCAATGCTTAATATTGAGCTTATCCATAATTATCTAACAAACGATTCATACTGGGCAAAAGGTATTTCCCTTGATATAGTAAAACGCTCAATTGAAAACTCGATATGCTTTGGAATATATCAAAGTAATGAGCAGGTGGGTTTTGCCCGCGTTGTGACAGATAAAGCCACATTCGGGTATTTAGGCGATGTTTTCGTTCTTGATGTACACTGCGGAAAGGGGCTTTCTAAAAATTTAATGGCATTTTTGCTTAGGCATCCTGAGCTGCAGGGCTTCCGCAGGTGGATGCTTTTAACCAGAGATGCGCAGGAGCTGTATAAAAAGTTTGGATTTATTCAGTTCCATGCACCTGATAGATGTATGGAATTATGGTTCCCTGATGTGTACAAAAAATAATGTTTAAAAACTTATTCTGAAAGAAGTGCTGAAAAAATGAAAGTTGTAAACAGTGTACTGGAATTATTCGGGAAAACACCCTTAGTAAAGCTTCACCACATAACAAAAGATATCAAAGCTTCTGTGTATGCTAAAATGGAATCTATGAATCCCGGCGGAAGCGTTAAAGACAGGATCGGGCTTGCAATGATAGAAGATGCAGAAAAACGCGGTCTCTTGAAACCGGGCGGTACTATAATTGAAGCTACAAGCGGTAATACCGGTATTGGACTTGCAATCACAGCCGCCATTAAGGGCTATAAATGCATTTTTACTATGACTGAAAAAGTATCCATCGAAAAACGCCGCTACCTTCAGGCATACGGAACTGATGTTGTTATTTGCCCTATGACTGCAAAACATGATACTCCTGAGCATTATGTAAGCGTTGCAAAAAGGATCAATACAGATACCCCGAATTCACTTTTTATCTATCAGTATAATAATCCATCAAACCCTGATGCGCATTATCACTCAACAGGTCCTGAGCTTTGGGAACAGACGCATGGAAAAATAACTCATTTTGTAGGCTCGCTTGGTACAGGCGGCACCGTTAGCGGTACTGGAAGATTCTTAAAGGAAAAAAATCCAAATGTAAAAATTATAGCAGCAGATCCATATGGCTCGATTTTTAAGACCTATAAAGAATCCGGTATTATGACAGAAGGTACTCCTTATTTAGTTGAAGGTATCGGACAGGATATGCTCCCTGAAAATGTGCACTTTAAATATATTGATGAAATTATAAATATTACCGATAAAGAATCATTCCACACCTCACGCAGGCTTACACGCGAAGAAGGCATTTTCTGCGGAGGAAGTACAGGTACAAATCTTGCCGCAGCTTTAAGGGTTGCAAAAGACCTGGATGAAAAAGGTGTAGTTGTATTTATAGTTTGTGATACCGGCGAAAGATATTTAAGCAAGCATCATTCAGATGAATGGATGCGCGAAAAACGCCTGCTTGAAAAGGATAAAACTACAATTGGTGTTGTATTCCAGACCAAGCTTTCAGGCGGCTTGCCAAATATGATATCAGCATCGCCCGATGAAACCATCGGCGAAGCGCTTGCAAGGCTTGAGCAGTATAACATTTCTCAGATCCCTGTGCTTGATGATAACAAGTCCGTTGGCTCATTAACCGAAGCTGACCTGATGGGCATGATAATCGAAAATCCTGCAACGATTGAAAAGAAAGTTTCTGAAATAATGGGTAAACCTTATCCTGTTATCGATGAATCAGATGACATTAAGCACGGAATACAGAATTTAAAGGAATCACCAGCAATTCTTGTAAGCCAGTACGGCAGGATAATCGGCATCTTAACAAGATATGATGTTTTGGATTTTGTATGATAGGGAATATAAAGACTACAAAATCTAATTATCAATATTTTTTTGTTCTTTTGTTTCAGACTTCCGATATTATCAATAAACGATAAGACTTTTGTAGTCTTATAAGTATTTTTAAAATTTATTTATTATCCACAAAGATCTTTGAGTCTTTGCGGCTTAGCGAGAGAAAATATTATATATGAAATTTTCAACCAAAGCTATACACGCAGGCAATAACCCTGATCCGACAACAGGGGCAGTGAATGTTCCAATATATGCAACATCAACTTATGCAGATGAAGCATTTGGTGTATCAAAAGGATTCGATTACGGAAGGACAATTAATCCAACCCGTGTTGCATTAGAAACCAACATTGCTGCGCTTGAAAACGCAAAGTTCGGCTTCGCATTTTCAAGCGGAATGGGTGCTACCCACGCGATTGCAACCCTGCTTAAATCGGGCGACCATGTAATTGTTTCACAGAATGTTTATGGCGGCACTTACAGGATATTTGAAAGTATCTTCCGTAAAATGGGACTCGATTTTTCATGGATAGATACTTCTGATTTTCACGCAATTGGCGCAGCTTTAAAGCCAAATACTAAAATGATATTTGTAGAAACACCCACAAATCCAATGCTTACGCTTACCGATCTTGATATGATATCTGATATTGCAAGGGTAAATAAGCTTATTTCTGTATGCGATAACACATTTATGAGTCCGTATTTTCAGAACCCGCTTGATATGGGAATAGATGTAGTTGTTCACAGCACAACTAAATATATCAACGGTCACAGCGATGCAATTGGCGGCTTTGCCGCAACAAATAGTCCTGAAATAGCAGAGCAATTGAAGTTTATTCAAAATTCTGTTGGTGCAGTCCCTTCGCCATTTGATTGTTATTTAGTACTTCGTTCAACAAAAACGCTGGCATTAAGAATGGAAAAGCATAATGAAAATGCAGTAAAGATAGCTGACGAGCTTGAAAAGAATTTTAAAAATAAAATTAAAAAAGTTTTCTATCCCGGACTTGCCTCACACCCTCAGCATGAGCTTGCCAAAAAACAAATGCGCGGTTTCGGGGGAATGATTAGTATTGATCTTGGCTCACTTGATAGCGCAGTAAAGTTCTTCAATGGACTGAAAATTTTCGCACGTGCTGAGTCGCTTGGCGGAGTTGAAAGCCTTGTATGCCACCCTGTCAGTATGACACATGGGGCAGTGCCAAAGGAAGAGCGCAAAAAATTCGGTTTAACCGATGGACTTGTAAGACTTTCAGTAGGGGTTGAAGATTACGATGACCTTATGGAAGATATTAACAATGCATTAGTCGGAGTAAATTAATGCTTCCAAATCATGACGAAATTCGCGCACAGTTTCCATTCCTCGAAAAATTCATTTATTTCGATGCGGCTCATTATACGCCTTATCCGCAAAGGTCAGTAAGCAAGCTGAATGAATTCATTCAATCGTTCACAACAGATTATCTTAACTTAAGCCTGGTGAATATTAATGAAGCTCGGAAATTCAGAGCGACTGCCGGTAAATTGATAAACTGCGAAGCCGAAGATATTATTATCACATCAAATACTACACACGGCTTAAATATTTTTGCAAACGGTATTAAGCTTGATCCGAAAGATAATAATGTTGCAATGCTTGATTCTGAATTTCCAGCTGTAGTTTACCCGTGGCTAAACCAGGAAAAACTTGGCAGGGCAAATGTGATGCTCATCTCCTCTGATAAAGGATATGCCAACGAAGCTCTTATAAAACGTACGCTTATGGATTTTAATATAAAGGTATTCACTATCAGCCTTGTTCAGTTTCTTGGTTACAGGCACAGCATCCGTAATATTGCCGAGTTCTGCAAAAAAAGGAATATATATCTTGTTGTTGATGCAATCCAGGCTACTGGTGTGTGCCCGGTTGACGTTCAGGCAATGGGAATTGATTTCTTAAGTACGGGAAACCAGAAGTGGCTTATGTCACCTGCGGGACTTGGTTTTACATACATTTCAAAAAAATACCGCGAAATTATTGATCCAACTTATACAGGAACAACAAACGTAAATTATAATTTTGATAATTTCCTTGATTACAAGCTTGATTTTAAAACTACAGGGCAGGCATATGAAAACTCAACATTAAATACACTTGCTATGATAGGTACAAGTGAAGTAATAAATTATTTCCTTGAGCTTGGAGTTGAAAATATTTTTAACCATATTATTGATATTCAGGATAAGCTTATAGGGCTGCTTGATAAAACCAAATATAAAGTTGAAAGCGACCTTTCAGCCGAGCACCGCTCAAATATCCTTATCATCTCGCATGTTGATGGCACAAAGAATAAAGAGATTCAAAAAATGCTTGAAGAAAAAAAGATATATATTGCTGTAAGAGAAGGTTTCCTGAGGGTATCACCTCATATTTACAATAATTACAGCGATGCTGAACAATTGGCAGAAGCTTTAAACGCATTTTAAATAAAAATATTATGGCATATTTCAATTCAAAGACTGTAAGCTCATCATTTGACGAAGCAATATTGAATGTAACCGAAGAGCTAAAAAAAGAAGGATTTGGCGTACTTACTGAAATTGACGTAAATGAAACATTAAAGAAGAAACTTGATGTTGATTTCAGGAAATACAGGATACTAGGAGCCTGTAACCCGTCGCTTGCCTACAAAGCATTAAGCGAAGAAGAGAACATAAGCTTTATGCTTCCCTGTAACGTAATTGTGCAGGAAAAACCTGACGGCTCTGTGCAGGTATCAGCTATAAATCCAATGGAATCGATGAAATCCGTTGCAAATCCCATGCTCGAAGAAGTAGCAGCATTAGTTAGCCAAAAGCTTGCTAATGTTATCAATAATATAAACTAAACTAAACTAAATTAACTTGAATGCCCGCAATATTTTTAAAAAAGAACGAAGATAAAAGAATACGTAAAGGACACTTATGGGTCTTCAGCAATGAAATTGCAAAAACTGAAGGTAATATTGAAATGGGCTCTGTTGCTGATCTATACGACCATAAAAAAGAATATCTTGGCACGGGATTTTATAATAAAAATTCATTAATTGCACTAAGGCTCTTAAGCCCGTCATATAAAGATAACCTTGAAGAGTACATCAAAGAAGCTATTCTTAATGCAAGCGAGCTAAGAAAGTCATTATACCCAAACAGGAATTCTTACAGGCTCGTATTCAGTGAAAGCGACTTTCTGCCCGGCTTGATAATTGATAAATACAATAATACCTTCGTGATGCAGGTTTATTGCTTTGGTACGTATATTAATATTGAGCATGTGATTAATGTCCTGAAGAACGACCTTGGTGCTGAAAATATTTTTACCAGAAACGACTTCTATTTCCGTAAGCTTGAAGGACTGCCTGAGGAAGATAATATTTATCATGGCGAAATTGGCACAGAAACAATTGATGATGGTAAAATAAAATATAAAATTGATTTTGCCTCATCACAGAAAACCGGATTTTATTTTGACCAATGCGATAACAGGGAATTCATAGAAAAAATATCAAAAGATAAAACAGTTCTTGATGCATTCTGCAATTCAGGCGGATTTGGTATGCATGCTGCGCATGCAGCTGCAGGGTTTGTAACATCTGTGGATTCTTCCGAAAATGAAATTGGAAATGCCGAAAAAAATTACGTACTCAATTCACTTACCGCTGAAACCGATTTTATTGTAATGGATATATTTGACTACTTTACTAAAAGTATTGATGCCGGTAGAAAGTTTGATGTTGTAATGGTTGACCCTCCCGCATTTGCAAAAAGCCGCAAAAGTATTCCCACAGCATTAAAAGGCTATGCAAAGCTTAATAAAATGGCAGCAACCTGTGTTGGCACAAGCGGTTATCTTGTAACCTCCTCATGCTCGCACCATATATCAAAAGATGATTTTTTGGAAGCAGTTGTAAGCGGAGCGGCAAAAGCAGGCAAAATGCTGCAGCAGATTCATTATAACGGCGCATCACTTTGCCATCCTTCATTGCCTTCAATGGATGAAACAACCTACCTTAAATTTGCAGTTTTTAAGGTATATTAATGTAACTTTTCTTACTTTTTATATTAAAACAATACCCTTATTTTGCATATTCAATCATAAAAATTACTTAAAATGAGTAAATTTCCGCCTATATATTATTCTGATTACCTGCAGCTTGATAGCCTGCTTAATTCCCAAAAACCAAAGAGCGATGAGTATGGATATAAAGCGCACGAAGAAATGCTCTTTATAATAGTTCACCAGGCTTATGAGCTTTGGTTCAAACAGATACTGCATGAAGTTGATTCGGTTAACCAAATGTTCAAAGATGATACTGTTGATGAAAGAAGCATAGGTATTGCAGTATCAAGGCTTAGCCGGGTTACCGAAATTCAAAAGCTCCTGGTTGAACAGCTTCGTGTACTTGAAACCATGACACCGCTTGATTTCCTTGAATTCAGGGATTTTCTTATTCCGGCTTCGGGATTCCAGAGCTTTCAGTTCAGGTTAATTGAAAATAAGCTGGGACTCTCAGACGATAAACGTATTCAATATAATAATATTGATTACCTCAATACGCTTGAAGAACAGCATCGTAAGCTTATTATGGAAACAGTTAAAAACCCGTCGCTCTTTGAGCTTGTTGAAAAGTGGCTTGAGCGCACTCCGTTCCTAAATTCAGGTAACTTCAACTTCTGGCAAAGCTACAAGCAGGCAGTTGAAAAAATGCTTGAGCAGGATAAAAATATCATACTTGAAAATAATACCCTCACAGAAAAAAAACGTGAATTTCAGCTTAAAAATATTGAATTGAACAGAGAAAACTTTGAAGCGTTATTTGATGAATCCAAACACAACCTGCTTGTAAAAGAAGGCAAAAAACATTTATCCAACAAAGCAATGCTTGCTGCTATTTTTATTAATCTTTACAGGGATGAACCGATACTCCACTTGCCTTTTATGTTCCTGAACGTGCTGGTTGATATGGATGAGCGCTTTACTGAATGGCGCTACAGGCATGCGCTGATGGTGCATAGAATGATAGGTGCTAAGATTGGTACAGGCGGCTCATCAGGCCACCAATATCTTATGTCCACAGTTGATAAACACAGGATATTCACTGACCTGTTTAACCTGCCTACATATTTAATCCCAAGGTCAGAACTGCCAACGTTGCCTGAAGAACTAATTAAAGAATTAGGTTTTAATTACACAAAATAAATAGCCACGAATTTCAACTTTCAAAAAGCGAAAGTCACGCAAATTACACGAATTATGGACAAGGTTTTATTTAAAGAGGAATCGTATAAAATAATAGGATGTTGTTTAGAAGTTTATAATGAATTAGGACCAGGTTTTCTTGAGGTTGTTTATAAGGATGCCTTAGAGAACGAGTTTCAATTACATAATATTCCATATTCTAGAGAAATGATTTTTGAAATAAATTATAAAGGACGAATTTTACCAAGAAGGTATCAAGCAGATTTTGTAGTATATAATCAAATTGTTCTTGAGATAAAGCATTTCAAGATTTTAACCAATGATAATCTAGCTCAAACTTTAAATTACTTGAAGGTTACTGGATTTAAACTTGGTATTTTAGCAAATTTTGGCGAAAGTTCTTTTAATTCAAAAAAAGTAGTGTTCTAATTTGTGTAATATGTGAAATTAGTGGCAAAATAATGATAATAAATTTAGAAGGTAACAATGCAGTTGTTTGCGGAAGTACTCAGGGTATTGGTAAAGCCATTGCAATGGAATTTGCATCATCAGGAGCCAGTGTTGTGCTTGTTGCAAGGAATGAAGAATCTCTCCGCTCGGTGTTAAGAGAACTTCCTTCAACCAAAAAGCAGAACCATAATTTTATTGTGGCTGATTTTTCTGATCCCAAAGGCTTAAAGCAGAAATTGCGTAATTTCGTTTCAGAAAATCCGCCCGTGCATATATTGGTTAATAATACCGGCGGACCCAAAGGCGGCGAAATTCATAAAGCAGATACTGCTGAATTTGAAGCAGCATTCAGGAATCATTTAATATGCAACCAGATACTTGTGCAGGCTGTGTGTGAAGGAATGAAGAAAGAAAAATACGGCAGAATAATAAATATCATATCAACATCAGTTAAACAGCCAATACGTAATTTAGGAGTTTCAAACACTATCCGCGCAGCAGTTGCAAATTGGGCTAAAACGCTTTCTGTGGAGCTGGCTCCTTATGGAATAACCGTAAATAACATTCTTCCCGGTGCTACAAAAACTGAAAGGTTATACAGCTTGTTTGAAACCCGCGCTAAAGCAAACGGGAAGACTGTTGATGAAGTAAAAACTGAGTGGCTAGCAGAAATTCCCGCCGGCAGATTTGCCGAGCCTGAAGAGATAGCATATGTGGCAGCATTCCTTGCTTCACCAATGGCTTCATATATTAATGGAATAAATCTGCCTGTTGATGGCGGCAGATTGAATTGTTTATAAAAGTTAATAGTATCTAAAACCTGCCAGGTCTTTAAGACCTGGCAGGTTTATATCCAAATTATTACATAATTATTAATTAAATATCATATCAAACTATGCTAGTATACAACGTAACAATTAATGTAGATGACAGTATTCATGACGAGTGGGTTGACTGGATGACTTCCGAGCATATTACCAATGTAATTGCTACAAAATGCTTCAAGAATTACAGCATGCACCGTATGCTTTCACCTGAACCAGAAGAAGGCACAACATACGTGATACAGTATGTATGCGATAACGTCGAAGATTATGAACGTTACCAGATAGAACACGCAGCTTTGCTGCAGTTCAGGCACAAAGAAAAGTTTGATGGCAAGTTTACTGCTATCAGGTCGCTGATGGAAGAAGTCTGATACAATTAGCAATTAACAATGATTAATGAACAATGGATCAGTCAGATGAAAATAATGGAAAACAGAATAAGGGTATTGATCCTGAAAAACTGGATAAGTTATTTAAAAATCTTAAGCTTGATAGATTTCAGTTTTGCCCCTACTGCCAAAGCGCAGTAGAGTATATTTGGGTGCATGGACATTACCAATGTCCCAAATGCAAAAATGTTGTTCTTGGATGCTGCGGAGATTGTTAAAAAGCGAAATAGTTAAATGGTGAAATTTAAAAAATTAAATAGTGGTAAAAAATTATATTAACGGTGAATTAATAGAGCCGGTTTCGGAAAAATATTTCGATAACTTCGATCCTGCAATTGGCGAAGCATATGGTATTGTGCCGGATTCCGATCAGCGCGATGTTGAGCTTGCCGTAGCAGCTGCAGAAGCTGCATTTCCTCTATGGTCAAATACACCACCTGAAGAGCGCTCTAAAATAATGTTCAAAATTGCTGAGCTTATTCAAAGGGATTTAGTTGAGTTTGCAAGGGCTGAATGCATCGATAACGGTAAACCGCTTCACCTTGCTAAAACAATTGATATACCCCGCGCAATTAAAAATTTTGAGTTCTTTGCATCTGCAATTCATGGTTTTGCTAGTGAGGCTCACTCAATGGAAAACTCAGCGGTTAACTATACGCTTCGCAATCCGGTTGGAATTGTAGGCGCTATTTCGCCATGGAACCTGCCATTATACCTCTTTACATGGAAGATAGCTCCTGCTTTAATTACAGGCAACTGTGTCATCGCCAAACCATCTGAAATCACACCCATGACTGCTTACCTGCTCTCAGAAGCATGCGTAGAAGCGGGTCTGCCCGCCGGTGTGCTTAATATTGTTCATGGGTATGGACACAAAGTAGGTAAAGCAATAACATCACATCCAAAAATTAAAGCTATTACATTTACAGGCGGCACAAAAACTGGCGTTGATATTGCCTCGGTTGCCGCGCCAATGTTTAAAAAACTTTCACTTGAGCTTGGAGGCAAAAATCCAAATATAATTTTCGCTGACTGCAACTACGATATAATGCTTGAAACGACACTACTCTCTTCTTTCCGTAACCAGGGAGAAATATGCCTCTGCGGCTCGAGGATATTTGTTGAAAAGCCGATTTATGAAAAATTCAAAGCTGATTTTACAGAGCGCACCAAAGCTCTGAAAATTGGCGACCCATTAGAACATGAAACCGATCAAGGCGCAATTGTATCAAAGGAACACATGGATAAAGTTCTTTCATACATTCAGCTTGCTAAAGATGAAGGCGGTAAGATACTTTGCGGCGGTAACCGTTTCGTTCCCGAAGGCAGATGTGAAAACGGATGGTTTATAGAACCGACTATTATTGAGGGATTGCCATATAATTGCAGGACAAATCAGGAGGAAATTTTCGGTCCTGTAGTAACTATTATTCCGTTTGAAACCGAAGCAGATGTATTGATGATGGCTAACAGTACAGAATACGGACTCGCCTCGATTGTATGGACAGAAAACTTAACCCGCGCACATCGTGTTGCAGCAAGTATTCAGACAGGTATTGTATGGATAAACTGCTGGATGGTTCGCGATCTTCGCACTCCATTTGGGGGTATGAAATCATCAGGTGTTGGCAGGGAAGGCGGCATAGAAGCCCTAAGATTTTTTACTGAACCTAAGAATGTTTGTGTAAAATTGTAAATAGTATGAAAAAGAAAAATCAAATAAAGTCGGTTCAAATGGTCAGGAAAATAAGGAATAAAAATATTTCCCGTTTAAAAGACTTAAGCTTTAGAGAATTTTGCATTTACTTTATCTAAAGAAGCCAAAATGAGTATATTAATAAGTAAAGATAATTGTAATTCATATTATTTGATGAAGTTATCTGAAAACTTGTTTAATGATTGGGATAATTCTATTGATGATGAATATAATAAAATTGAAGGGAAAAGTTAGTTTAAGTAATTCATTGTTTTTAATCATATACGAAAATAATTTATGGTCGGAATCTGCATTGATTTAAAATCCACCTGCAAGCATTGCAGTTATCCGTCGCTTGAAATGATATACCGCTCTGAGCAAAGCAAGGAAGATGATGAGCTTGAACTGAGAACAAGGAAAGAAAAAATTGAAAAAGATGAGGAGTTCGAAGACTAATGTTATCATTTTGGGAAAATAATTCGTTCCTTAATTATGATGTTATTATCGTTGGCAGCGGTATTTTGGGACTTTCAACTGCATGTGAGTTAAAGGAAAGATTCCCTGATAAAAATATTTTGGTGTTAGAGCGTGGCATTCTTCCAACTGGCGCAAGCACGAAAAATGCGGGATTTTTATGCTTTGGTTCGCTTACTGAAATACTTGCTGATATTGAAATTAAAGGAACAGATAATGCAGTAAGTCTTGTTGAAAAAAGATGGCGCGGAATAAATTACCTTAAACAAAGACTTTCTGAAAATAAAATAGGCTATTATAACTTTGGCGGGTATGACTTGCTGGATGAAACAAAATTGCATGCTTCTTCAAAAATTGAATATGTAAACGATCTGTTAAAAGGTATTTTCAAAAATAGTGTCTTTGAGCTGCGCAATAATTACATTAAGAAATTTGGATTTAACAGCAGAATTGTAAAACAATTGATATACTCTCCTTATGAAGCGCAGATAGATACCGGCGAAATGATGAAAACCCTTGTGAAATATACTCAATTCCTTGGTATTCAGGTAATTAACGGCGCTGAAGTGAAAGAAATTCATGAAGGGAAAGTGAACGTTTGGCACTCATACTTAAATGAACAGGTTACATTTAGTGCTGAAAAAGTTATAATTTGCACAAACGCTTTTGCGGAAAAATTGTATCCTGAATTAAATATCAAGCCGGGCAGGGGACAGGTCATTATCACCAAGCCTATCAATAAGCTTAAGCTAAAAGGTATCTTCTATTTTGATGAAGGATATTATTATTTCAGGAATTATGGCGATAGAGTTATTTTTGGCGGTGGAAGGAATCTTGATTTTAATGCTGAAGAATCATTTGAATTCAGCTATAATGATATAATATTGAATGATCTTAAAAGTAAACTGGATAATATGATACTTCCAAACATTAAATATGAAATTGAAGATAAATGGACAGGTATTATGGGCTTTACCGAAAACAAACTGCCACTTGTAAAAGAAATTGACAAATTTACAATTGCAGCAATAAGCTGTAATGGAATGGGTGTTGCGCTATCGAGTTTCATTGCACGAGAGATTATTGACAAATTATATTAACTCAATAAATTCTTTAACTCATTACCTTCATGGGATTTCTTAGGTATCTTTAAAAACTGCAATATTCTAACTACACTTCTCTGAACACCAATCAGCAATAAGTGATTCGTTGATTCCCCTAATGTTTTGATGTTTTAAAATTATTGAAATGTTAGATATGCAAAACAGCTTTTTCCTTTCGCAACGTCAATGAATATCATAATTGAAATTCAATAGTATTTTGTTAAAAGAGGAACTTTACAATTGTTTTTATACTACAATATCCATAATTTTGTTTTATAAGAGGAGTAGAAAGTTCCTCTCAAAAATTGTCTAAAAAATGAAAAAATTAGCTTTTTTATTCTTTTTTACCGTTTTATTATGTAATGTATATTCAGGCGATGTAAGCTGGTACAGGTATTTAACCGGTACTATCGATTCTTCCCCCGTTACAATGAGTATCATTAAGTATGGTAATGAAGTTCGTGGTTTCTATTATTACGATAAATATAAAAAACCAATGGATGTCTTCGGGACAGTAATAGGTGATACAGTAGAGCTTGCTTCATATAAAGGTGATTATTCCGAAAATTTCAGCGGTTTATTTATTGGGGATAAGTATTCAGGTAACTGGATTAATAATACTGATAATAAGGAATTAAAATTTGCTCTTTCAGTTGATAAGAAAATGTCATCTGAGTTTGAATTTGTTTTTGTTAAAGGTGATGAAAGACTGTTCAAAGATCTTGAAACTCCAATGGGATCATATACAGAAGGGACGTTTTGGCCAACTGATAATTATGGGAATGCAATATTTGTAAGGAACTCAATTCTGAAACTGAAGAATATGAGAACAGGTTTAACTGAAATTGGCGACCTGTTACTTGCTAATAAAAAGAATTTCATGAAAGATTTCAGGGAATACAATAAAGATCTGAATAGAAATGATATGGGTGATGGCTGGAGCTATTCACTAGAAAGCCAGAATATCAATGTCCCTGTTTACTTTGATGAAAAGCTTTTTGTAATTTCTACTTTTGATTATTCCTATACAGGAGGCGCACACGGAAATTACGGAACGGGATATACTAATCTTGACCTTAGGCGCAAAAAAATTCTTTCACTTGATGATGTAATAAATAAAAAGGATATTGCAAAGCTTCCCAAGTTACTTGAAAAGTATTACAAAACGGAGCGTAATATTCCAAAGGAAAAGACACTACAGGAAGCGGGATTATTCCTTGATACAATTCCAGTGAATGATAATTTTATGATATCGCCGGCTGGATTAATGTTCAATTACGTTCCATACGAGATATCCTCATATGCCGATGGTGAAGTTACTATTACTATCCCATTTAGTGAAATAAGCGCTTTTGTTAAACCTGAAGTAAAAGATCTGTTTAAAGAGTAATGACAAGTAAAGAAATTATTAATTCCAACAAAGCTCCCGAGCCTGTTGGCTTATACCCGCATGCAAGGCGCGCGGGTAATTTGCTTTTCCTATCAGGGGTAGGACCCCGTGAGCGGGGAACAAAAAATATTCCGGGTGTTACTCTTGATGAAAAGGGTAACATAATTTCGTATGATATAGAAGCACAGTGCCGCTCGGTATTTCAAAATGTTAGGTGGATACTCGAAGATGCAGGTTCAGGGTGGGATAAGCTGATAGATGTTACTGTATTTCTGACTAATATGAAAGATGACTTTCCCATATATAACAGGCTATGGGCGGAGTACTTTAAAGATAACCAGCCCTGCCGAACTACAATTGAAATTAACTGCCTGCCAACACCAATAGCAATTGAACTGAAATGTATTGCAGTTGTAGAAAACTAAAATCCGAGTTGTTTTCTTTTATTATAGGAATTAGTTTACTAATTTTACTTCCCGCATTTTTATATATGAGCGATCCCGTAAAAACACTAAAATTCAAATATCTGGCATTGGGCGATTCATACACTATCGGTGAGAGTGTCGGAGATAATGACCGCTTTCCTATGCAGCTCGTAAAAAGGCTCAGGAGTGACAGCACTGATATTTCTGATCCGCTTATTATAGCTAAAACAGGATGGACAACCGATGAGCTGTTAACAGCTATCAAAGAGAAGAATGTTAAGGATACATTTGATGTTGTTACCCTTCTCATTGGTGTTAATAACCAGTACCGCGGCAGAACCGCTGAAAATTACAGAGGTGAGCTAAAACAGCTTATTGATATTGCGATCAGCTATGCCGGGGGAAATAAAAGCCGTGTGTTTGTGCTTTCAATTCCTGATTGGGGAGTAACCCCATTTGCCGAAGGCAAAGACCGTCATAAAATTGCCTCTGAAATAAATGAATATAACAGCATAAAAGAAGAAGAATGTGTGAGCGCCGGAGTAAAATTTTTTGATATTACACAAATATCCAGGATTAATGACCCTAAGCTTATCGCTCCTGATGGACTTCACCCGTCAGGTCAAATGTATAAAATGTGGGTTGATAAAATTTATCAATCTATAAAAGAAAGTTTATAAGACTACAAAAATCTTATCATCAATTTCTGATATTAGATTTTTTTAGACAATAGTAGAATCTATAATAGTTGATAGACTTTTGTAGTCTTATCATTCATAAAATTAAAAACTTGAAAGTAAACCCAGCCGATATACAAATCAAAAATTATACATACGAGCTTCCAACGGAAAGAATCGCACAATTCCCATTAAAAGACCGTGATTCATCTAAACTATTAATTTATAATAATGGAAATATCTCAGAAGATATTTTCAGCAATATTGCTGATATAATTCCGCAAAACTCTCTCCTTATTTTTAATGATACCAAAGTAATTAATGCCCGTTTAAAATTCATAAATACCTTAGGAAAAGAAATTGAAATATTTACTTTTGAACCTGAATTAAATACAGAACTTGTAACTGCTCTAAACACTAAAGACTCTGCCAACTGGCTTTGTTTTGTTGGTAACCTTAAAGCATGGAAATCAGGTCATCTTGAATCTGTTGTAACTAAAAATGATGTTGAATATCATCTTAAAGCTGAGCTTCTTTCCAAAGAAACTGATGCATTTGTAATAAAGTTAAACTGGCAGCCACATAATATGACTTTTGCTGAAATCCTGGAAATATTCGGTAACATACCACTACCGCCATATATGAAGCGGGATTCAAATGATGATGATAAATCTCGTTATCAGACAGTCTATGCTGAAACAGAAGGCTCTGTTGCATCCCCTACGGCGGGACTCCATTTTACCGAAAAGGTCTTAAATTCACTTAAAAACAAAAATATAAAAGCCGGATTTGTAACTCTGCATGTTGGCGCAGGGACTTTCAAACCCGTAAGATCAGAGAACATCTCAGACCACCAAATGCATTCAGAAAGCATTTATGTTGAATTAAACTTGCTTGAAGATATTCTCGCAAATCTCGGAAAAAATAAAATTATTTCTGTTGGCACAACTTCAATGCGCACTATTGAATCAGTTTATTGGTTCGGTGTTCAGCTTTTGCAGAGTAGGCACAGCGGTAGAGAAATAAATATATCTCAATGGGAGCCTTATCAGAATTCACCGGAAGATACTATAACAGCCATTGAGGCGGTCATAAATTATATGCGGAAAAATAACCTTAAGCATCTTTATGGCAGAACAAATATTATTATAGTGCCGGGGTATGATCTCAAAATATTTTCGGGACTCATAACAAATTTCCACCAGCCGGGGAGCACTCTGTTGCTGCTGATTGCGGCATTTATCGGGGCAGATTGGAAACAGGTCTATAATTATGCTTTGAATAATGACTTTCGTTTCTTAAGTTACGGTGATAGCTCTTTATTATTAAAATAAATCTTTAAAAATATGGGAATAATCGTTATTTCTGCATTTAAGCCAAAGCCGGGTAAGGAGTCTGAACTGCATGAAATTGTCAAGACACATGTTCCTATCTTAAGAGAGCTTGGCATGGCGACCAATAAAACTGTTATCGCTATGAAAGCAAAAGACGGCACAATACTTGAAGTATTCGAGTGGGTTTCAGCACAGGCTATTTCGGATGCACACAACCATCCGCGTGTTCATCAAATGTGGGCTGAGTTTGAAGCATGCTGTGAATATATTAAGCTTGATGATGTTCAAGAGTGCAAAGGACTCTTTGCTGAATTTACACCAATCGAATTTTAGCTTTTAAATATATTTTTTTAAAACTAAACAACTAATACAATGATAGAAACATTACAAAAACGATGGTGGTTAATTGCTGTAAGGGGAGTACTTGCAATTCTATTCGGCATACTTGCTTTAGCTTCTCCATATATTGTAATATTTTCACTAATAACGTTCTTTGCTTTCTTTGCAATTTTATCGGGATTCTTTATCCTCACTCTCGCTTTTCTTGGTGAAACCGGAAACCGCGGTTTGAGGATACTTGAAGGGCTTATCTTCTTAGGTGCCGGAATTGTTGTAATATTAAATCCCGTTTCAGCTCTAGGCGGTATTATGATATTCATAGCTGCCTGGGCAATACTTTCAGGTTTTATACATATAATTAGCGCGGTAAAATTAAGGAAAGTAATTGCTAATGAATGGTTATTGATATTTAACGGAATTATTTCAATAATTTTTGGTATCTTGCTGGCAGGTAATCTGATTCAGGGAGCAGGCGTTATGCTCATGGTTTTTGGAGTGTTTTCAATATTGAGCGGAATGTTATCACTTATGCTGGCATTCAGGATAAGATCTTATAAATCAAATTAAATTAATAATATCATGGCAGAAAACGAAAATCCAAATACAGGCGGATTAGATTCAGAAAGCCCTCAGGGCAATGAAAATATGAATGATGAATTCATGGTTTCTGTTTTTAAAACTGATAATATGGCAATAATATCAATTGTAAAATCAATACTTGATGAAGCAGGTATTGTTTATATGGCAAAGGGGGATAATATTCAGAGTGTTATTCCAATCAATGCATTTCCTGTTGATTTCCAGATAATGCCTAAGGATGAAGAATATTCAAAAGAACTTCTTTCTGAAATTGATGAAAATTCAGATTGGTACGATGAGAACTCGCCGGATGATTCAGGTGAAGAAACCACAACTCCGGAAGAAGGTAAGTAAAATATAGCTATGATTAAGCGATTTGTATTAATTTTATTTTTTCTGGTTTGTTCGGTTTACGGGCAAACCAGTGAAATTGTATTTATTCAATTGAATGATGTCTATGAAATTGCACCGCTTGAAGGCGGAAAATTCGGCGGGCTTGCCCGTGTTAAAACTATTATTGATAAGATAAAACAAACTAATCCTTATACTTATGTTATTTTATCAGGTGATTTTATTTCTCCCAGTGCGCTTGGCACAAGTACTTATGAAGACAAACGCATCAATGGCAGGCAGATGGTTGATGTGCTTAATGCCATCGGACTTAATTATGTTACATTTGGCAACCATGAATTTGATTATAAGCTTGAAGTGCTGCAGGATAGATTGAACCAGTCAAATTTTGAATGGGTCTCCTCGAACGTTCTGCAAAATGATAAGGGTACGATACTTCCTTTTTATCAAAATGGTAAAGTGCTACCTAAGTATTTGATACTTAATTCACCCGGTTACCTGAAAGATCACCCTATAAAGCTTGGCATTATTGGTATATGCATTGATGCGAATAAACAGCCTTATGTTTCATATAACGATTATTATGAATCAGCCAAAAAAACATACAATACAATTAAAGATAGCATTGATTACCTTGTAGGCATAACACACTTATCAATTGATGAAGATAAAAAGCTTGCAGCTGAGCTGCCCCAGCTAAAGCTTATTATGGGCGGACATGAACACGTTAACATGTATCATAAAGTGGGTGAGACCATTATCACAAAGGCTGATGCCAATGCAAGGACTATCTATGTTCATAAATTGATATTTGACCAGAATAATAAGCTGCTGGAAATTAAATCTGAACTTGTAAGTATTGATGAAACTGTTGCCGAAGATCCGAGGGTAAAAGAACTTGTGGATGTATGGGTAACAAGGGCGTTTAAAGGATTCTTTGATAAAGGCTTTGACCCGCTTAAAATGGTTTATGATCTAAAAAACGATACACTTGATGGCAGGGAAGAAACCATAAGGTATGAACCTAGTGCATTAGGTTATCTTATTGCAAATGCAATGTTCAATGTTTCACCGGGCTCAGATCTTGCCTTCTTCAACAGCGGTGCTATTAGGATAGATGACAAGTTAACAGGTGAGGTTACACAGTACGATATTATCCGCGTTTTGCCATACGGCGGAAGGATATTCCAGGTTGAGCTGAAAGGCTCATTGCTTAAACAGGTTGTAGAAACAGGCTTTAAACAGCCCGGAAGCGGTGGTTACCTGCAGTATTACGGTTTGGAGCAAACTCAGGCGGGTTATAAGGTAGGCAATCAATTAATTGATGATAACAAAATTTATAGAGCCGCAGTTGTTGATTATCTTTTGAGCGGAATGGAACAAAACTTTGGCTTCTTTACAAAAGATAACCCCGGCATCATTAAAATTACTGAATCAAACCCTGATGATAAAACTGACTTAAGGAACGATATTCGTTTTGCTGTAATAAATTATCTTGAAAAATGGAACAGGTAAACTTAACAACTATTATTGCAGGGGGATTCCTTGTGTTATCTTTTATAATCCTGTATATATTCAAACATAAAAAACGAGATTAAATAAAGTATAAATCAGCGAAATTCTATAGTAAGTTACTGGATATCTTCATGGTATTATTTGAAAGAGAATTTCTATACAGGTTTATGGATGTCTTTAAATACCGGAGAATATAAAGTATGAATAATTTTATCAAATATGAACATTCAACTCTTACTGATGAAAAAATGATTAATGGCAGTTTGGAATTCTATGAATTAATGAATAAGCGAAGAACAATAAGGGAGTTTTCTTCCCGGTTATTCACGAAGGAAATTCTGGAAAACATTATAATGACTGCTTCATCAGCGCCTTCAGGTGCGCATAAACAGCCATGGACATTCTGTGTTGTTACTGACCCATTGATCAAAAAACAGATCCGTGAAGCTGCGGAAAAAGAAGAACATGAAAATTATAATGGAAGGATGAATAAGCAGTGGCTTGAAGATCTTTCATACCT
>JAYTUN010000024.1:0-11000 GCA_043744495.1 Ignavibacteria bacterium | reverse complement strand
TTAAGGATAAACGGTTTTTTGTAACCTGAAAAATAATCAGCACACAGATGACACAGATAAGACAGATCGGGCAGGATATTAATAATTTTCTTCATGAGGATATTACTTCAAATATCATTGAATCATTTTATACTGTTTATAACAAATTAGGTTTTGGTTTTTTAGAGAAAGTATATCACAACGCTCTTTTAATTGAATTCAAAAAACACTTTGATAGCGTTGAGAATCAAAAACCAATTAATGTAATGTATGAAGGAATTATTGTTGGTGATTATTATGCTGATTTTTTAGTTAACTCAAAAGTTATAGTTGAAATTAAAGCAGTTGAAGAGCTTTGTAAAGAAAATGAGCTTCAGCTGATTAATTATTTAAAGGCAACAAGTGTTGAGATAGGATTGCTTTTAAATTTTGGAAAGAAACCGCAAATTAAAAGAAAAATATTCACTAATAATAATAAAAATCTGTGAAAACCTGTTTAATCAGTGTATTCTGTGTGCTAAAAAAGGAAATTAAAATATGATAAATAAAACAAATTCAAACAATATCGGTAATGGTAACGGTATGGCTAACACAAACGGGAAAGAAAAATTGTCCCATGATTATATTTTGCCAAACAGCAAAAGAGTATATGTAAAGGGAAAGATGTTTGAAGATGTAAGCGTTCCTTTCCGTGAAATTACAATGTCACCAACACGACAGCCGGACGGTACTGTTGAAGATAACGGGACATTTAAAGTTTACGATACAAGCGGCAAGTGGGGAGAGGATAACTCAAAATGCGACCCCCGTGACGGTCAGCCTGCCGTTAGAATTAAATGGATAAAAGAAAGGAATGATGTTGAAGAATATGAAGGAAGATCTTTTAAACCTATTGATAACGGTTATACTTCAGAAGATGAATTATCTTCTGCGGGAAACGAAAAAAAATCTGCTCTGGAATACTTTCCAGGTCTGAGAAGAAAACCGCTAAAAGCTAAAAACGGAAATGCCGTTACACAAATATTTTATGCAAAAAAAGGTATCATTACTCCAGAAATGGAGTACATTGCTATTCGTGAAAATCTTGGACGGGAAGCGGCAATGAATTATGCATTGGGTGATGACCTAAAGAGGGATGAAATTAACTGGCAGCATAAAGGCGAGCCGTTTGGCGCTAAGCTCCCGATTTATATTACACCTGAGTTTGTGCGTGATGAAGTTGCAAAAGGCAGGGCAATCATACCCGCAAATATTAATCACCCCGAAAATGAGCCAATGATAATCGGCAGAAATTTTCTTGTAAAAATAAACGCTAACATTGGTAACTCAGCTATATCATCATCAATTGATGAAGAAGTAGAAAAACTCCGTTGGGCTATTAAATGGGGAACGGATACTGTAATGGATCTATCAACCGGAAAGAACATTCACGAAACAAGAGAGTGGATAATACGTAATTCACCGGTGCCTATTGGAACAGTACCAATATATCAGGCGCTTGAAAAAGTCAACGGCAAAGCCGAAGAGCTTACATGGGAATTATACCGCGATACACTGATAGAACAGGCTGAACAGGGAGTTGATTATTTTACAATTCATGCGGGAGTGCTGCTTCGCTATATTCCTTGGACGGCTAACCGTATGTGCGGAATTGTATCACGCGGCGGAAGCATTATGGCAAAATGGTGTCTATCACATCACAAAGAAAGTTTTTTATATACAAACTTCAAAGAAATTTGCGAAATAATGCGGGCGTATGATGTATCATTTTCGCTTGGCGACGGCTTAAGACCCGGCGCAATTGCAGATGCCAATGACCGTGCGCAGTTTGCAGAGCTTGAAACATTGGGTGAACTTACAGATATTGCCTGGGAAAACGATTGCCAGGTTATGATAGAAGGACCCGGACACGTTCCTATGCATTTGATAAAAGAAAATATGGATAAACAGCTTGAAGTCTGCAAAGAAGCTCCGTTCTATACACTCGGACCGCTTACAACGGATATCGCGCCGGGATATGATCATATCACAAGCGCTATTGGCGCTGCTATGATAGGCTGGTACGGAACTGCTATGCTATGTTACGTTACACCAAAAGAGCATTTGGGATTGCCTAACAAAAAGGATGTGAAAGATGGTGTTATCACATATAAACTTGCTGCACATGCGGCTGACCTTGCAAAAGGTCACCCCGGCGCGCAGGTTAGAGATAATGTTCTATCCAAAGCAAGATTTGAATTTCGCTGGGAAGACCAGTTCAATTTATCGCTTGACCCGGAAACAGCGCGTGAATTTCATGATGAAACACTGCCGGCTGAAGGTGCTAAGCTTGCTCATTTTTGCAGTATGTGCGGACCGCATTTCTGTTCTATGAAAATTACAGAAGATGTTCGCAAATATGCTAAAGAACTCGGAGTAAAAGAAGAAGAAGCATTGCAAAAAGGTATGGATGAAAAGAGCAAAGAATTTATTGAATCAGGCGCCGAAGTGTACGTTAAGTAATTAGGAGTGAATCTAAACTTAAATGTTTATGAAAAAAGTAATTTTACTTTTTATAATAATTCCTGCTCTAATTTATTCGCAGGAATTACCGAAAGAAGCAATCCAGGTTAAACCTGATCCTTTTCATATGAAATTTTTATTAGATTCAAATTTTTTTCATAAAAAAGGTAGAGTTATAAGGGTTTCTCCAGATAATTTAGTATGGCAAGATTTAGAAAATGTTCCAACTGGGGCAAAAGTTGCTTACATTGAAGGATATTTTAGAAATGAAGGAATTTTTACTGTAAGAGTTAAATTCCCGCCATATTATAAATTACCTGCTTATTGGCAACTGACAGATGAAAGTGTAACTGTACTAGAAGGTACTGTGTTTGTTAAAAGAGGTGAAGTAATGGATACAACAAATGCTGAAAAATTTACTATAGGCTGTTATTATACAACCCTAAAGGAATATCATTGCTTTGTATTTACGCAAAGTGACGGATGTACTTTACAAATTTCTGGATTGGGTCCCTGGGAATTGAATTTTATTGAGAAAATAAAATGAAACAATTTAAAATATATTTAGATACCTCGGTAATAAATTTTTTATTTGCAGATGATGCACCGGAAAAAATGGAAATTACTGTGGATTTTTTTGAAAACTTTGTTAAAACTGCAATCTACCAAACATATATTTCTGAGTTTGTGATTGCGGAAATATTAGATACAAAAGATGATATTAAAAAAGAAATATTGTTAAATGTTATAGAAAATTATCAGCTATCTATTATAAATTTGAATGAACGAAAAAAAATACAGGATTTAGCAAATATTTATGTTCAAAATGGTATAATTCCTGTAAAGAAAATAGCAGATGCTTTCCATATTGCTGTTTGCGTTTTAAATGATATTGATTTTTTAGTAAGTTGGAATTATAAACATATGGCAAATGTAAAGAAAGAAAGTGAAGTCCAAAGTATCAGTATTCAGAATAATCTGAATAATAAACTAAGAATTATTACACCAACGGAGTTGATCTATGATAAAGGATAATATTTCAAAAGCACAAATAGAAGTTTGGGATTGGAAAAATTCTTTGTATGAAGAAATTAAAGACATTCCTGATTTCCAAAAAATAGATTACATTCATAAAAAAACTGCTGAAACAATAGAACGTTTTAAAAAAGCATTTGAGCAAACTAATCTTGAATCTGACAAATCATGAACACAGTAATCATTGGTGGCGGAATAATCGGACTCTCAGTGGGCTGGCAGCTTGCTAAGAAGGGGATCAATGTAGAAATACTTGAACGTGACCTTGCCGGCAGAAGCGCAAGCTGGGCTGCGGCGGGAATGCTGGCGCCACAGGCTGAAATGGGATTTGAAGATATTGAGCTTTTCTATCTTTGCAGGAAAAGTCTGGATGTGTACCCCAAGTTTGTAGAAGAATTGTATAATGATAGCGGCATAAAAGTTGAAGTTGAAAAAACAGGATGCATTCTACCCGCATTTGATAGGGATGATGCTGAAAGACTGCGCAGGCTTTACGATTTCCGCGAAAAAATTGGTTTGCCTGTAGTTTGGCTAACAGGAAGCGAAGCAAGAGAAATTGAACCATTCCTTTCACCACGCTGTACAGGTGCAATTTGGATTGAAGATGATGCTCAAATAAACAACAGGAAACTGCTTGAAGCTCTTAAAATTGCATTTTTGAAATGCGGCGGCAAATTATTTGAAGAGCATACAGTCGAAAATATAAATATTTCAGGCGGTAAAGTTACAGGGGTTCACATTCACGGAATTGATATAAAAGCAGATAATGTTATTGTTGCTGGCGGCGCATGGTCAAAACAAATTCAGGGCATTCCCGATAATCTTTTGCCGCCTGTAAGACCCGTGAAAGGGCAAATCATAAATCTTAGGCTGAATGATTCATGCCGTATAACAAAAATTGTCAGAGCGCCTGATGTTTATCTTTTGCCCAAAAGCGATGGCAGGCTGATACTTGGCGCAAGTGTTGAAGAAATGGGGTTTGATGTCAATCCAACAGCGGGAGAAATATTCCGCCTGTTGGAAAGAGGCTGGGAAGCAGTGCCCTCTATATATGACCTGACAATTGAATCAATTGATGTTGGTTTAAGACCCGGCAGCCGCGACCATAAGCCTATTGTTAGCGACTGTGAAGTAGTAGGATTATTTTTTGCTACGGGACACTACCGCAACGGAATTTTATTAACACCTATTACAGCTTATGAATTAAGCAAATGGATATCTACAGGCAAATCTTCTGAGGTACTAAAGGGATTTGAAATATCCAGATTCTATGCAGAGCATGCTTCGCATAAGGAAACAGTGTAAATGAATATTAAGATTAACAGTGAGATAATATCAGTTGAAAATAATATCACATTAAATGATTTTGTTATTTCAAGATTGAATGGAAAAGAACCCAGAGGTATTGCTGTAGCTTTAAATGAAATGATAATCCCAAAACACAAATGGCAGGATACTATATTAAAAGAAGAAGATAGTATAGAGATAGTCCATGCAGTGCAGGGAGGTTAGAAAAGAAAATGTCAAATTCAAAAATCCAAATGTCAAAAAAAGAAAAATTCTTATTCCCTCACCTTCGGGCTGAAAGCCTTGTTTTTAAGGGAGGGTTATCCGAAGGACTCCTTCGGAGGGGTGGGGTCTATGAGTAATTTAATAATAGCAGGAAAAGAATTTAAATCCAGATTAATTGTCGGTACATCAAGGTATCCCGATCCTGATACAATGCTTCAGGCACTTGAAGCAAGCGGAACAGATTTCATAACTGTATCAATTCGCAGGTTAAATCTAATCAGTAGGGATGGACAGGAAAGTATTATGAATATGATCGACAGAAAAAAATATTGGGTATTGCCAAATACTGCGGGTTGTTTTACAGCAAAGGAAGCTGTTCTTACGGCTCAATTAGCAAGAGAAGCGCTGGAAACAAATTGGGTTAAACTTGAAGTGATAGGTGACGATGAAACTTTATTTCCCGATGTAACTGAACTTTTAAAAGCTGCCGAACAATTAATTGCTGATGATTTTATAGTGCTGCCGTATTGCAATGATGACCCCATAACCTGCCGCAAGCTTGCAGATATGGGATGCGCTGCTGTTATGCCTCTTGGCTCGCCAATTGGCTCAGGTATGGGTATTCGCAATCCTTATAATATTCAAATAATCCGTGACCTCATTGATATTCCTGTAATTGTTGATGCAGGTGTTGGCACAGCAAGTGATGCTGCGCTTGCCATGGAGCTAGGCGTTGACGGTATCTTGATGAACAGTGCAATTGCCGGTGCAGAGCACCCTGTAGATATGGCAAGAGCGATGAAGCTTGCTGTTGAAGCTGGCAGGCTGGCTTATAATGCCGGCAGAATACCAAAAAGGTTTTATGCCAAGGCATCAAGTCCTATTGAAGGAATTATAAATTCTTAGTCTTTTTAATTTACTATTTAGATTCAAAAATAACTCAGTTTGTTATACTGATTATAATTCCGAAATTGAATTTATTTTTAAAATATTCTTAAATTAATTTTAAAATTTTGATTCATACTTCTATTGATTTCCATCTAATTGTTATAACTAACAGAAATTTGTGTAAAGTAAATCTTACCTCAAGAATTTCTTATCTTGCCTCAAAAGGAGTCAAAGCTTTTCAGTTAAGGGAAAAAGATTTAAGCTCTGTTTCACTTTTAAAATTATCACAAAAAATTAATTTAGCACTAAAGCCACATAAATCAAATTTGTTAATTAATGATAGATTAGATATTGCAATTTTATCAGGCGCTGCAGGCGTTCACTCATCTACAAATGGCGTTAATAGTAAATATATAAGATATTTTGCACCTAATATTATATCAGGTAAAAGCGTTCATAATTTAAACGAAGCAATTCAGGCTGAGTATGATGGATTTAATTATTTAATCTTTGGACCTGTTTTTAAATCCCCAGAAAAAATCAAATTTGGCTTACCTCAGGGTTTAAAAAAACTGAATTCTATTTGTTCAGCAGTAAATTTACCTGTTTTTACTGTTGGTGGCATTACTCCCGAAAATATTAAACCCTGCCTAGATTCCGGAGCGTTTGGAGTTGCTGCTATTAGACCATTTATGGATTCTGATAATATTTCTCAAACAATACAAAAATTTAATTCAGCTTTAAATGAGTTCTATTCTTAATTTTATGAGTAATATAATTTAATGAGCAATATAGGAAAATTGTGCGTTATAACTGATACAGTTATTCAAAATAAGTATTCACATTTTGAAATAGCAAAATTAGCCATAAAAGGTGGGGCTGATATGATCCAGTTTCGCGATAAAAATATGCCTACTGCTAAAATGATTGAAACGGCAATTAGGGTCCGAATACTCTGTAATAAATACAATGTTACTTTTATTGTAAATGATAGAGTTGATGTTGCATTAATTTCAAATGCAGATGGCGTGCATTTAGGTAAAGATGATATTCCAATAAAAGAAGCTATAAAGCTATTAGGCAAGAATAAAATTATTGGCGCTACTGCTCACTCTTTAAAGGAAGCTAAAATTGCAGAAGAACAAGGTGCCGATTACATTGGCTACGGACATATTTTTCATACTACTACAAAAATAAAAAATGATGACCCAAAAGGATTACTAAATCTTCAAAAGATTTTAAATAGTATTAATATTCCTGTATTAGCTATTGGCGGAATAAATAAAAAAAACATTGAATCAGTTCTCCATACTTTGGTTTATGGGGTGGCAGTTTCGGGCGCAGTAGCAAAAAGCAAAAATCCTGCAGAAACTGTAAAAGTTTTTCACAATTTGATTTTTAATTATTTATACTTATGAAAAAATGTGTTTTAACTATTGCCGGTTCTGATTCTGGTGCTGGCGCCGGGGTTCAGTCTGATATCAAAACATTTAAAAACCATGAAGTGTACGGTCTTTCTGTTGTTACGGCAGTTACTGCCCAAAATACCAAAGGTATTCAGTCATCATATACTTTGCCGGCAAAGATAATTACAGAACAATTAAAAAGTGTTTTCAATGATTTTAATATTAAAGCTGTTAAAACCGGTATGCTTGCAAATGCTAATGTTATAGAAGCAATTGCAGTATTCCTGAAGAAAAGGAAAAATTTAAAACTAATTGTTGACCCTGTAATATTTTCAAAAAACTCATTCCCTATGCTTAATAAACCGGGAATTGGTGCATTGAAAAAATACCTGCTTAAATTTACTTATTTATTGACCCCAAATATTCCTGAAGCAGAAATATTAACAGGTATGACAATTGATTCTCTGGATGTCCTGGAAACTTCAGCATTAATGCTTTACGAGCTTGGAGCTAAAAATGTACTTATCAAAGGCGGTCACATTAAAGATTCTATTGGACTTCCTTTGGGCACTGATGTACTTTTTGACGGCAGTAAATTTTATCTTTTTAATACAAACTATGTATCCACAAAAAATACACATGGAATTGGTTGCACTCTTTCGGCAGCTATAACAGCAAATCTTGCTTCAGGTTTTAATTTAATTGATTCAATTGATAAAGCTAAAGCATATATTGTTAAATCATTAAAGCGGACAGTAAAAATCGGTAAAGGTTTTAATCCTGTAGAACAATAAATTATTTTGATATGATACATAATATAGACCTGAATAAAATATTAAAAGAAGTAAAGTATAACACTTCACGCAGCAGTGGCAAGGGCGGGCAGAACGTTAACAAAGTTGAAACCAAGGTTGAGCTTGTTTTCAATATTGATGGCTCTATGACTTTTGATGATGAAGGCAAAGCCCTGCTTCACAAAAAATTGTATAATAAAATTGATTCCGATTCCAACATCAGGGTTACATCTCAAACAGAACGAACTCAGCTTGGCAATAAAAAGAAAGTCATTGAAAAATTTGTAAAACATCTTGATAATGCATTAAAAAAAGAGAAATTCCGCGTTAAAACAGTAAAGAGTCTTTTGTCAAAGCAGCAAATTCTTGAAGAAAAAAAGAAGCATGGCATTAAAAAGAAGCAAAGAAGCAAAATGGATATTTTAGATGATTAATACGAAGTATTAATGCTTTACATTAATTTTACAGTTTTTAGTGAATAATCCTGTAACCCTTTCAGGTTAATTATTATACTGTAACGGATATACTTTTACTCGATTTTTATCATTAATTTAGCATAAATATAATTAAACAGTTTCAGGTAAAATTGTGAAAAACAGTATAAAGGTTTTATTATTATGCATAGCTTCCTTCGGATTTTTCATTATAACATCATTCAATTCACTGCAACTTGAAGCTAACGAGCATTTCATTTATTACCAGGGCAATAAACTATATATGAGCCATGTAAATAATTACATAGCCATAAAATATAAAGATAATACACCTCTTTGGGAAATGAACAGGGTGAATGATATTATTTCTCCACTTACAGAAAAAAGAAATGACTTCAATGCTGCATCAACAGGTAGTAATAAATATTCAGTTTCTATTGTAGAGCTTAAAAAGAAGGTAAGTGAGAATACTTTTGCAATTGAAAATATTCAGCAAACCTTGAAGAATTATAGCTCTGTATTATATGTAGGAGCAGCTTACAGGTATAACGATAAAGTCCTTCATTTTTCAACAGGCGAGATTATTGTCAAATTTAAAAAGAACGTTACGCAGTTTGATATTACAAATTTAAATAAACTCTATAAATCTGCTATAATAGAACAGGTAAATTCATTCGATAATACATACCTTATTACAATTGACCCCAACAGCAAAGAAGATGTTTTTGAGCTATCCAACAAATACGCAATTACGCAGTTTGTTGAATTTGCGCACCCAAATTTTATCCGTTCAGGAATGCTCCTTACTGTAAACAACGAAAATGCACTTGCTAAAACAAATAATCTAAACAACACAGCTTTTACGCCTAATGATACTTTAATACCAAGAATGTGGAATATCCGTAACACTGGAAACAATATTCCTGATGGTATTCAGGGCACTCCGGGATGTGATATGAACATGCTGAACGCATGGGATATTACAACAGGCAATCCTAATGTTATGATAGCTATTGTTGATACAGGAATAGATACAAACCATTTTGACCTGAGGCCAAATTTATGCGATAGAGCCTTTTGGTATGATGCTTATGATAACGACCAAAAACCTTACGACGAATATTATCACGGCACAGGTGTCAGCGGAGTAACTTCAGCAGTTGGTAACAATATAGCAGGAACGGCAGGCATAGCATTTACCTGCCAAGTAATGCCTGTAAGGGTGTTTGGTCCGTATCCCACTGCTTTTACAACCGATCTTATTCTTGCAAAAGGTTTAAATTGGTCTTGGCAGCACGGAGCAAGTGTAATAAACTGCAGTTGGGGCGGGGGTATTCCAGGCTCGCTAATTACTTTTGCAATTCAAAATGCAGTTCGTTATGGCAGAAGCGGTAAAGGTTCTGTAATATTTGGCGGCTCTGGTAATTCTGATACTAGTTCTGTTATTTATCCTGCTTCAATGCCAGAAGTAATTGGCGTTGGAGGATTGAGTCCCTGCTTTGAAAGAAAAAGCAGAACAAGCTGTGATAACATTGGCGGGGTTCAAAACTGGGGAGCATGTTACGGTGAAGGAATGGAAATAGTTGCACCTTGCACATATACTGGAACAACAGAACTTGGCGGCGGATGGTGTATTTGCGGAAATGGTACTTCAGTTTCATCGCCAATGGCAGCAGGTGTAGCTGGATTAATGATAACAAAAAACATTAATCTATCTGGTGATTCAGTAAAAATGATAATTGAAAAATTTGCAAGAAAAGTTGGTAATTATAATTACAATATTCAAAAGGAAAATGGGATGTGGAATCCGGAAATGGGTTATGGAATGATAGATGCTAAAATATGCCTTGATAATACTCCACCAGGTCCAACTATAATTTATGACCAGGTTCCGCCTATGCTTACAATATATCCGCCCGAATCTAATGTTTACAATATTCCAATTACTGTTGATGCATTTATTACCGATAATATTGGTTTAAATACTAATCCTTATGGACCTCGTTTATATTACAAAACATTACAATCAAATCATTTACAAATAATTTTTGGCAGCCTTGTTGCAGAAAACCGATACAGGTTCACATTTCCTGTTATTTCTTATAGCGAAGGACTGTTCTACTATATTGCTGCGCAGGATATTGTTCCAGTTCCAAATTATATCACTTATCCATTAGGCGGTTCAGGCGTTAATCCTCCGGGAACTGTACAACCCTCAAAATTTATGTTTGTAAGGAATACTAAAAAGTACGATTCAACTTTTGCAAGCTCTGATGTACCCATCAGGATAACTGCCGATAGGGAAACATCATTTGTTTCGATATTAAATAATCCGGTTAATAAAACTATTCTTGATGTTAATGTATTGCTTAATGTTCAGCATACATTTGATGCAGACCTTTCATTCAGCCTGATATCACCTTCGGGAACGGAATTAATTCTTGCCGGCG
>JAYTUN010000023.1:0-11049 GCA_043744495.1 Ignavibacteria bacterium | reverse complement strand
CTGATAGGGGGAAATGATAAAAAGAGAAGTTTTAACGGTTTCTGTATCGGAGGCGGTCAACTTGAGTGATTTATATTTAACTTAAATTGTTCTTTTTGCTGTACAATATTCAATTCAAATTGTTCTTTATCCTGTCGTCTACTTTTATATGATGTCAAATAAGATAAAAAATATCCCGCAATAACAGCACAAATAGATAATATTGATATAAAAAAAGTATCCATTGTTAATTCCTTTCTTCTTCTACTCCCACCCCTGGTTCTCCAACAATTGCTCAGGCGGTACATCGCGTAATTCCTTTGCAGGTATTCCGGCATATATGGTTTTTGCGGGTACGTTTTTAGTTACAACAGCTCCTGCTGCAACAACGGCATCTTCGCCTATTTCAATTCCCGGAAGTATTACTGCTCCACCGCCAATCCTGCCGCCTTTGCGTATTGTAACACCTTTAAAATGTTTAAAACGCTCTTCGGTTCTGCCTAAAAAATTATCGTTGGTAGTTATAACTCCTGGAGCGATAAAGCAGTAATCTTCAATTATAGAGTAAGCCGTTATATAAGAATTTGTTTCAAGCTTGCATTTTTTGCCAATTGTTGTAAAATTCTCAACCGTGCAGCTTCTGCCTATTATAGTATATTCGCCAACCGTAACGTCTTCTCTGATAGCAGCGCTATCAGCTATCAGAACATTATTTGCAATTTTGCAGCCTGTGTAAACTATGACCTGTGCGCCAATTAAACATTCATCACCAATTACTGCCGGTTCATATATTTTATCTACCTTAAATATACTGCGCTTTGATCTAAGAGGCTGTTTGCCTATAACCGAATTTGCATCAATTCTAACTCCATTGCCAATTTTTGTGCCAGTATGAATTACAACATTATGGCCTATCTGACAATCATCACCAATAACAACATCTTTTTCAATAACCGAAAACTGCCCTATTACACAGTTATTACCAATTTTTGCGCTGCCATCAATGAACATATTGCCCATTGTTGAAAGAAATTTACCTGTTTCCATAAATTTATTTAATTACTTTCAATTTTTAGAAGATATTCGTGCCACAAAATCAGATTAATAAAAAATTGAGTAATATATAGAAATTAAACAACTTTCAACTTTTATACTGCCTGTATTCGTGGCACGAACAGAATATCAAATATACCCACCATTTAAAGGCTTTTCAAATCAATAAATTATGGCATTAATAGGTATGAATTATTCCATTATTGAAATTGATAAACTACTTTAGCATATTTGCAAATAAACAGCAATACATCAAATTTTCGTTCATTATACTACAGGAAGGTTAACTTATGTCATTTATATTTACAGCACGCCATTTTAAAGCTCACGATTCATTGAAAGAATTTGCAGAAGAAGAATCAAAGAAATTTTTAAGGATTTACAATGGAATTATAAAAACTGAGGTTATCTTAAGTTATGATAAACCTGAGAACAGCATCAAACACGCAGAAGTAATAGTTCATGCAAAGAACAATCATACTTTTACCGCAAAAGAATCATCATATGATTTCCAAAAATCACTTGAATCCTCAATGGAAAAAGTTGAGACCCAGATAAGGAAGTTTAAAGATAAACTTATCGATCACAGCGGTGAGAAATCTGTTAAAGATCTTGAAGAAATTGTATGAAAAAAAATGTATTATAAAAAGCAATATGAAGTATAAAAATATATGAAACATTTTCATAAAATTTTAAAGAACATTGAAGAAGTAAGAAAAGAGCAGATCACTGTAGATTTTTTCTATAATGCCGCTAAAAGGTACTTCAAGCTCTCAAAGATATCTGAAGACAATAAGGGTCTGGAAAAGATAATCAGAGACCAGCATATTAACAGACCCGGCTTAGCGCTTGCGGGTTATACAGCATTGTTTACTTTTGACAGGGTCCAGATACTTGGCAACACCGAAATTCGCTATTTAAAACAGCTCTCACCAGAGCAGCGCACAAAAACACTGAAGAAATTCTTTTCATTCAACATGCCCTGCATTTGTCTTACCTTCAATAACAAACCAAGCGATGAATTTATGGAAATGGCGTACAAAAAAGATATTGCTGTTTTTACCACTCCACTTGAAACCACAAAATTTGCTTACTTTATCAATGATTTCCTTGATGACCAGTTTTCACCGCAGCTAGCTCTGCACGGCTCGTTTGTTGATGTTTATGGTGTTGGTTTGTTATTTTACGGAAGAAGCGGAATTGGAAAAAGTGAAATTGCCTTAGATCTTGTAGAGCGCGGTCACAGGTTAGTTGCTGATGATGTAGTTATGATATCACGAAAAGGTGATGGTATTTTAATGGGTACGGGCACAGAGCTTGTTAAACATTTTATGGAAATTCGCGGACTTGGCATTATAGACGTTCGCAGTGTTTTCGGCATCAGAGCAATAAGATTCCAGAAAAGGGTTGAGCTTATAGTTAACCTTGAAGAATGGGACTCAAAAAAAGAATATACACGTACAGGGCTTGATAACGAAACAATTGAGCTCTTTGGAGTTGATCTGCCTTTTGTTAGGTTACCAATATTTCCGGGTAAAAATATAACGGTAATATCAGAAATAATATCTTTAAATTATCTCTGTAAACATTACGGGTACGATGCCGCAAAAGCATTAAGCGAAAAACTTGAAGCTACTATTAATAATAAATCAAAATCCAAAGACGGGAACATAGGATATGAACGTTCTGTAGAATACCTGGAACACGACTTTGAATAACCTAATACAATTTGTATGAAAAAATATTTCACACTTCTGCTTTTTTCAGCTCTCATAGCCCTCTCTTCAATTAATTGTTCTAAAAAAGATGAGGTAAACAAAGATAAGATTGATGATTATTCCAAAGTTGCACCGGTAGATACAGCAGGCGCACTTATTGGCGACTGGATCATACAGCGCGAGCTTGCCGATCCGCAAAGCCTGAACCCAATCACGCTTCAGGATGCAACGGGCAGAGAGTTTTCTCTCCATGTGTTTGAGCGCATTATGTGGGCAGCAGGAAGGGAAGATTATGAGCTTGTCCCGTGGCTTACAGAAGCATTACCAGAAGAAACACCTGACCATTTAACTTATATATATAAAATAAAAAAAGGTATCACATTTTCTGATGGCAAACCGTTAACCGGTGAAGATGTAATATTTAATTTCAAAGCCATGATGAACCCTCAGGTTGATGCGGCACAATCCAGGCAGGCAATTGATATGCTAAAAAATGTTGAGCTTGTTAACGGTGATAAATATACCGTTAAGTTCACTCTCTCACGTCCGTATTTTAAAGCTATTTATGCTTTAAGTGATATCCAGATAATGTCTAAAGATGCGGCAGATCCTGAACATCTTACTGATAAATATACATTTGATGAATGCAAAGATATTGCAACATCCCTGAAGAACCCTGCTATCAAAAAATTTGCTGATATGTTTAATTCCCAGGAAGCAAACCGTCACCCATCCAGATTGATTGGTTCGGGTCCGTATATTTTTGAAAAATGGGATACAGGACAATGGGTGCATTTTAAAAGGAATCCAAACTACTGGAACAAAAGTGCTGTACATGGCACGGCTTATCCTGAAAAACTTATAATCAGGGTAATACAAGACCAAAGCGCTGCAACAGTAGCAGCAAAGAATAAAGAAATTGATTTAATGTATGTTACCAAGCCAATGGATTTTGTAAAAGAGCTTGCCAACCCAGAGAAATTCAGCATGAAAAAAGCCGACCCGTTTGAACCTCAGTTTGTATATATTGGTTATAACCATAATAGTTATTTATTCTCTGATCTGAAGGTAAGATGGGCTTTAGCATACATGGTTGATAGAAAACTTATTATAGATAAAGTTCAGTACGGGCTTGCTGTTCCAATACAGGGACCTATTTATTTTGGTGATAAAAAGAATTTTAATGATGAGCTTAAATCTATAGATTATAACCCTGAAAAAGCAAAGCAGCTTTTAAGCGAAGCTGGTTGGAAAGATTCAGATGGCGATGGTGTGCTGGATAAAATGATAAACGGTAAAAAAGTTGACTTCAAATTCACATATTTACTTAATACTAATGAAACAAGAAAACAGACCATACTTGTTATTGCTGATGCTTTAAAGAAGATAGGTATTATTGCTGAAATTCAGACTCTTGAGTGGTCAGTCTTCCTCGATAAAATTAAAAAGCATGAATTTGATGCGCTAATGGGCGCATGGGTGTTATCCGACTATCCGCCTGATCAGTATCAGCTATTCCACTCATCACAGTCTAAAAATGATGGCAGTAATTATGGCAGCTATAACAACCCTGTAGCCGATTCATTGATGAAAGCATACCGCGCAGAGTTTGATGAAGCCAAGAGAATAGAAATAAATAAAAAGCTGCAGCAGATTTTATACGATGACCAGGCTTATACATTTTTATGGACTCCTAAAGCAAAATATGTGTATTCTGATAGGTTTAAGAATGTAAGGTGGTATCCTACCCCCATAACGGCATATCATACACCACACAGGAAATACTGCAGGTAGCAACACAGGTGGTATCCTACCCCCATAACGGCATATCATACACCTGAGTGGTGGGTTCCTGCAAATCAAAGGAAATACCAGTCTGGAAATTAAGAAATCTGCTTAGAAACGAACACTTTAACAGAATTTATTTTGCAGTTGAAATTATCATTTATATAGATAAATTGCGCTTTATAAAGCAAAATTTTTAAGTTTTTCTCCAAAAATCAAATTTTTTACCAATTTAATAGAACATATTCTACTATGAATAAAATCAAATTAACTGCCCTCCTAGCAGTATTGGTTATTACAATTATTATTACAGGTTGTGGCGGTAAAAAAACTCAGCAAAATACAACTAATACAAATCAACCTAATGAAATTCCGGCTGTGGATACAGCAAGCGCAGTATCAGGTGACTGGCTGATCATAAGGGAAATGGCTGACCCGGAAAAATTAAACCCAATAGTTTCAAACGATGCAAGCGCATCAGAAATTGATTCATATATTTACGAAGCTCTATTAGGCCAGGATAAGGTTACATATGAGCTTATCCCTTCTCTGGCAGGAATGCCTGAAGTATCCACTGATAATTTATCATACACATTTAATCTTAATAAAGAAGCAAAGTTTTCAGATGGAAAGCAGATTACAGCTGCTGATGTTATATTTACATTAAAGTTTATCAAAAATCCATTTGTAGATGATGCTCCTCAAAGAAATTATTATGATATGATTGAAAAAGTGGAAATGGTTGATAACGATCCAAACAAAATCAGATTCATTCTTTCAAAGCCAAACTGGAGAGGTATATATACATTAGCAGCATTCCAGGTTCTGCCTAAACATGTGTTAGACCCAGGTAATGTTACAGATAAATTTTCATGGGAAGAATTTAAAGATATGAAAGTTGCAGCAAAGAATCCTGAAATGCAGAAGTTTGCAGATTTTTTGAATTCGTCGGAAGTATCAAGAGAAGCAAAGTATTTAGTTGGTTCAGGTCCGTATATGTTTGAAAAATGGGTTACAGGACAAAGTATAACAATAGTCAGGAATGCTAATTATTGGGGCAAAGCTTTAACAGCAAACTACCCGGAGAAAATTATTTTCAAAACTATTCAGGATAATTCTACAGCTTTAGTGGCAGCAAAGAACAAAGAAGTTGATGTTATGTCTATTGTACCATCTGATTTTTATAAGAACCTCGAAAATCCTGACCAATTCAATCTTGTTAAAGCAAAACCTATTGAACCGTCTTATTCATACTTAGCATGGAACCAATTAAACCCGCTTTTCCAGGATAAAAAAGTAAGACTTGCTTTATCTTATCTTGTTGATAGAAAAACCATTGTTGATAAAGTATTGTTCGGTGATGCTATTCCTATCCAGTCACACATTTTCTACCTGGATAAAAAATTATTGAATACAGATCTTCCTGAAATACAGTTTGATCCTGAAAAAGCCAAAAAACTTTTAGAAGAAGCCGGATGGAAAGATACAGATGGCGATGGTGTACTTGATAAAATGATTGATGGTAAGAAAAAAGATTTTAAATTCACATTTTTAATCCCTCAAAGTGCTGTTAGGAAACAAATATTACTTGTTATAGTTGATGTACTAAAGAAAGTCGGTATTCAAGCAGAAGTTCAGGAGATTGAATGGGCAGTTTATCTGGATAATACTAAAAAACATGACTTTGAAGCAACATATTCAGCATGGACATCACCAACTACTCCACCTGACCCATATCAAATATTTCATTCATCACAATCTGAAGGTGAAGGCAGTAATTACATCAGCTTTAAAAACAAAACCAGTGACAGCTTAATAGAAGCTTACCGAAACGAAATGGATGAAAGCAAGCGTATAATCATGATAAAACAGTGGCAGCAGCTTATTTATGATGAACAGCCATATACTTTCCTTTGGAGCTCAAGAGCCAGATATATTTACGATAAGAGATTTAAAAATACAAGATGGTATAACATTCAGCCAAGTCCTACATATAGTGAATGGTGGGTACCTTCAGGACAGCAGAAATATACACAGAATAAGAACAACTAAACTGTTAATAAGCTAAATTGTAGATAAGAATGTCACAGTACATTTTAAAAAGAATACTTTTGTTCATCCCAACACTGATAGCGATAACGCTCATCACATTCACAATTTCACGTCTTGCGCCGGGTGACCCAACAGAATTAAAGGTAGGCATAAGTGGTGAAAACATGAAATCTGATGAAAAAAGCCAGATGAACCAGCAGGCTAAGGACTATTATAAACAAAAATGGGGATTAGATAAACCCGTTTATGTGCAGTATTTTATATGGCTTGGAAATATGGCAACAGGAGATTTCGGTAATTCATTTGTTGATAACCGTCCTGTAATGAGCAAAATATTAGAAAGGATTCCGGTTACTGCGCCTATAACATTGATGATAATTGCACTCAGTTACCTTATTGCTATCCCTATAGGTATCTATTCTGCTGCCAGGCAATACAGCATTGTAGACAGGTTCTCAACTTTTATGCTATTTGTATTCTATTCATTACCTTCTTTCTGGGTTGCTACAATGTCAATTATTTTCTTAGCAAATGTTGAATATATCAAGATATTCCCAACTTCTGGTCTACACACATTAGGCTCTGAAAACTGGAGTTTCTTTGAATATTGGTGGGACTATGCTTATCATCTTATTCTCCCAGTATCTATAGGTTCACTTGCAAGTTTTGCATTCTTATCAAGACAAATGAGAGGCAGTATGCTTGAGGTCATAAGACAGGATTACGTAAGAACAGCACGTGCAAAAGGCTTAACAGAAAGAACAGTTGTAATGAAACATGCTTTAAGAAATTCTTTAATTCCAATAATTACTCTTTTGGGCGGTATTCTTCCAAGTCTTGTAGGAGGTTCGGTTATTCTTGAATCAATCTTCAGTATTCCGGGTATAGGTCAGCTTGCTTTCCAGGCATTAATAGCAAGAGACTACCCTCTTATAATGGCAGAGCTTGTTCTTGCCGCAGTTTTAACAATGTTTGGCTTGTTGCTTGTTGATATTCTATATGCAATAGTTGATCCCAGAATTGCTTTTTCTAAGAAATAAATTTTACTAATTTTATATGGCTGATAGAAAAGTTTCGGAAAGAGAATTCATAGCTGATAATACCATGGCTGGTGGTAGTATGCCGCAGGGAATGGTTACTGAAGGAAACGAGATTCCGGAAAATAGTGGAAAGAATAAAAGAAAAGTTGACCAGACATATTGGTCATTAGTTAAACACCAATATAAAAAGAATAAGCTTGCTGTAGCTGCTTTATACGTAGTTATATTTTTGGTTACAATGGCTTTAACAGCAGATTTTGTTGCCAATGATAAACCGTTGTATTGTAAATACAAGGGAGACTCCTACTTTCCTGTATTAAAAGAATATGCTGTTGGATTGGGGATTTCAAAATGGGAAGGTGAATTTCTTAATGTTGATTGGAAATCACTTGAATTTGAAACAGCTATATGGCCTCTAATCAAATATGCTCCTTCAAATGTAGATCTTTTCAATAATTCTGCTTCACCATCAATTGCCACAGGGCATTATCTGGGTACTGATGGAATTGGAAGAGATGTATTATCAGGTTTAATACACGGTTCACGAGTATCTCTTTCAGTTGGATTTATTGCTGCAGGTATTGCAATTTTCATAGGAGTTCTTTTAGGTTCTATTGCAGGATATTACGGTGGAAAAATAGATCTTGTTATTATGAGATTTGTAGAAATTATGCAGTTATTTCCCTCATTCTTCCTTATCATAACCATAGTAGCATTGTATGGCTCAAGTATTTGGTATATTATGATAGCTATAGGATTAACAAGTTGGACAGGAAATACAAAACTAGTAAGAGGTGAGATTCTTAAAGTAAGAAGTATGGACTATGTTCAGGCTGCCGTTTCGCTTGGTTTATCTAATGTTAGAATTATTTTCAGGCATGTATTGCCAAATGCAATTGCTCCGGTTTTAATTGCGGCATCATTTGAAATTGCAGGCGCTATTTTAACCGAAGCCGGATTGAGTTTCCTTGGGTTTGGTGTTGCGGCTACAAAAGTAACATGGGGCTCGGTACTTTCCGAAGCAAGAGGCGCAACTAGCTCATGGTGGCTTGCAGTTTTCCCGGGATTTATGATATTTTTAACTGTTGTTGCTTATAACCTTGTTGGTGAAGGTTTAAGAGATGCTTTAGATCCAAGATTAAGAGATTAATCTATATTTTAGAGATTAATTCAGATTTTTTAAAATTTGAATAAACAGAATATTAATTTTATACAAAAGGAGATGTAAATATGGTATGGACTCTGGAACTGGCTTCCTACCTTGATGATGCGCCCTGGCCGGCTAATAAAGCAGAGCTCATAGATTATGCAACACGAACAGGAACGCCTCAGGAGGTTGTAGAAAATCTGAGGGATCTTGAGGATATTGATGAGCCTTATGAAAGCATAGAAGAGATCTGGCTTGATTACCCGACAAAAGAAGACTTTTTCTACGATGATGAAGAAAAAGATTTCTGATTTTGAAAAAGCTCAAATTATTTAAACCCCGAGCCATCGGGGTTTTTTATATTCTATTTTAATTGAATAAAACTACTATCAATATACTTTTCTGCGGAATCTTCTTACTGAGCACTTGTTCAAATCTGCTCAAAGCTCAGAGCAAAAATGTTGAAACCGCCGATATTACATTTAAATTCAATAAAACCGAATCTTTTAATGAGGCTGCCCTGCTTGATATATTACTTTTGCCAAGAGAAAAATATTTTAACAGGATAAACCTGGAAGAAGATCTGCAAAGGCTTACTAAATTTTATTTTGATAATGGTTTCTTTGATGCTATTATTGATACTGCTACAACTTATGATAAAGAAGACCATACACTTAATGTAAAATTTATTATTATCGAAAATCCCCAATATACAATTAAAGAAATAAGACTGCAGGGTCTCGATAATGTTACTGGTAGCGTTAAAAACTCTATAAACAGTAATCAGCTTATTGAAGCAGGCGAACCCTATAATAAAACTAAAATTAATCTTGAAAAAGACAGGATACTGAATATACTTCAGGATAATGGCTATTTTTATGCACAGGTAGATACCACAAGAAGTAATATCGATTCATCCCGTAGAGGGATTATTATTGGAAAATTTTCAGAAGAAATGCAGAAAGGTCCCGAATATAAAGATAAAGTACTCATCAGAATGCGCTTTATCGGCACAGAAGATATTTACAATTTCGGTAATATAAATATATCATTTGAAAATAATAGATATAATATCGGAAAATTTGTTATTGAAAGAGAACTTGCCTTTAAAAAAGGTGAAGTTTTTGACAGAAGTAAAATGGTTTCAAGCGAACGAAACTTTACAAAGCTTGCTATTATTCAATTAGCCAGGGTTGTTGTTGATACAGTTATTTTGCCTGATAAAACAATAAACATGAATGTAAATATTACACTGAATAAGAAATATGAACTGACTCCAAGTATTTATACTGTTTACCAGGCAAACAGGCTTTTTCTTGGAGCCGGTTTGGTATATAAAGATAAAGATTTCTTTGGAGGAGGCAGGGTTTTCAGTATCACAACTGAAGGTGCTTACAATTCAACAAATATTAATGTTCTATCTTTTGGACTTTCATTATTTCAGCCATTTCTTTTTAACAATAACATTACAGCAGCACTTACTCCCAAAATTGCCCTGATCAATTTCAGTGAGGACTTTGAATATCTTGTATCCCAAAATCTGCTGCGCTTAACTTACTTTATTGCTGATTATACTTTCTATAATAATGCATATTCAGACCTGACTTTTGATTACATTACCCAAAGAGCAAAACAAAATACATTTACTGTTGATGAATTGAATGATACAACTTATTATGCACCCGGCGATAAAGATTATTTTGTAAACAGTATATTGGGTCTTACTTTGGTGCATAATAATACAAATAATTTATTTAATCCTTCTAAAGGCTTTTTTCATTCGCTTTCCGTTGAATCTGCCGGTGCATTACCAAGATTATTATCTCTTGTAAATAAAAGCATTTTGTATTCGCAATACATAAAGCTAAATACTATTAATAGTTTTTATATTGATATTTCCGGAGATCGTGCTACTACTATAATTGCTTCTCATTTTGAATTAGGAGATATTATTGAATACGGAAGTGGTGATAACATACAACCCGTAGATAAACTATATAAATTCTTTATGGGTGGGGGTAATAGCTTAAGAGGATGGAGAGCCCAGACTGGGGGGATACTTGATGACCCGACCCAGGGCGGAAAATTCCTGCTGGAAGGAAGTGTTGAACTCAGAAGAAAACCATTTCCCCAGCGAAGCTTTTTATTCCCTGTTTGGGGAGTATTATTCATGGATTACGGAAATGTTTGGGTAAGCGGGGGGAAATTTAAACTGAACCAGATAGCACTTTCAACCGGTTTTGGCATAAGATATGATACTTTTGTTGGTCCTGTA
>JAYTUN010000022.1:0-11113 GCA_043744495.1 Ignavibacteria bacterium | reverse complement strand
TATAAACGGTGCGCCCATTTTTTCAGCCATATCCATAACTTTACAAATTTTTTCAGCATGGGCTTCAGATAGTGAACCTCCGAATACGGTAAAATCCTGACTGAATAAAAATACAAGTCTTCCGTCAATTCTTCCGCTTCCGGTAATAACACCATCACCTAAAAACAACTGTTTTTGCATATCAAAATCATGAGTGCGGTGAGTCGCAAATGCATCATATTCTTCAAAAGACCCGGGGTCAAGTAGCATATAAACTCTTTCGCGGGCTAAATATTTACCTTTTGAGTGCTGGGCTTTAATTCTCTTTTCACCGCCGCCCATCTTTGCGGTTTCCCGCATCTTATGTAATCTCAGCAGGTCTGTTATACGTTTATCTGTTGGCATGTTTAAAATATTTAAGTTTTAATTATTGTTAAAATTTACTTTATCAGGGTGAAGCGGAATAAATTCATAGTTCATACTTAACACCTGTTAAATTTCATACTCAAAAATAGCTTATTTTGGGTGAAATTACTATAATATATATCAGTGGAAAATATGATTTATGTTAGGGTTTTGTGGAAATTTTAGTTTAAATGAAATTTTTCATTTCCGGATTTCTGTTTTCTGCATGGTTTCTTCCTGCCTTAACTGCCCGCATCCTGCATTAATATCAATTCCGCGCCTTATTCTTAGTGTATTCGGGATTCCCGCTTTTTCAATTATATCCATGAATACTTTTATCCTGTTACGTTTGGATTCATGACCCTTATATTCACTAGTTGGGTTTAGCGGTATAAAATTTACGTGACATAACATTCCCTTTAACAGCCTTGCTAAATGATTTGCCTGCTCTATAGTATCATTCACGCCATCTATCAATGCCCATTCAAAGCTTATTCTGCGGTTAGTTTTATTTACATAATTACGGCAAGCCTGCATTAAATCCTTTATGGGATAACGTTTATTTATTGGAAGCATTGTTTCCCTCAGCTCATCTGTCGCAGCGTGAAGTGAGACCGCAAGATTAACCTGGCTTTCTTCAATTGCGAATTTTTCTATCATTGGCACTAAGCCGACTGTACTGATAGTAATTCTTCTAGCGCCAAAATTAAATCCTTCGGGGTCTGTTAATGTCGCTACAGCTTTCATAACCTGTTGGTAATTTGCAAATGGTTCACCCATTCCCATAAACACAAGGTTGGTAAGCTTATCATTTTTTTTGCGAAGCTCCCTTTCAAAAAATAAAACCTGCTCAACTATTTCGCCTGAGGTAATATTGCGTTCAAGTCCGCCCTGCCCTGTTGCGCAGAAAGTACAGCCAAGCGCGCATCCTGCCTGTGTAGAAATACATGCAGTCCTGCGTATAATATAACCCATTAACACAGATTCAACCTGTGCGCCGTCAGGCAAAGAGAAAAGCAATTTCCTTGTGTGATTATCGCTTGAAAGCTTATCTATCTGTACGGTTAAGTGAGAGATGTCAATTGTATCAGTAAGCTTTTCCCTTAGTTTCTTGGGCAGACCGTTCATTTTATCAAACGATGATACGGCTTTATCATAGATCTGCTCCCAAACCTGCTTCGCACGATAAACCTGCTCACCAAAATCGGTCACAATTTCAGTAAATTCTTGTAGTGTCAAATCGAAAAGGAATGGTTTTTTGTCTGTCATTTTTTTATAATTCTGAATTACATTTCACTTTAAATGTAAAATGCAAAAGAACATTTATTCGTATAAAATTGATTTACCCAAAGCTGATTCAATAAAATCAACTGCAAGCTCTGAGGTTTCATTCTTTGAGTCAAGTATCGGGTTTACTTCAAGCATTTCAAGAGAACTCATACATCCGCAATCGGCAACCATTTCCATAATTACAGATGCTTCGCGGTATGTCAGGCCGCCTTCGACCGGTGTACCAACACCTCCTGCATAATCAGGGTCAACTCCATCAAGATCAAAGCTTATATGAATATGGTCAACTTCATTTTTAAAATCATTCAGCACTCGTGCTATTATTCTTGTAACGCCCTGCTTATCAACATCTGATATAGTATAGACCTGCATACCTCTATCTCTGAATTGCTTAACAGTAGCAGCTTCCTCCGAATCAACATCTCTGATTCCAATGAGCGCGGTATTTTCAGGCAGAACCTTTGGTGAAAATCCTCCTAACCTTGTAAGCCTTTTTTCGCCAATGCCAAGAGAAATAGCAAGCGGCATTCCGTGAATGTTACCTGATGGTGTAGTTTCGGGAGTATTCATATCTGCATGAGCATCTATCCATATTACGCCCAATGTTTTTTTGTTTTTACGGCAATAGCTGGCTATACCGGCAATGCTTCCAATTGCCGATGCATGATCGCCGCCCAAAATTAACGGGAAAAAATTCCTGTTCAATAGCGACTCTACTTTTTTAGCAAGAATTTTAGTTGAACGGATAATTTCGGGTAAATATTTTAGCTTTGGATTCCTTATCCTCTGGGTTTCAGCGCCTTCAATATGAATATCGCCAAAATCCTTAACAACATAGCCCATATTTTCAAGTTTTTGCTGAACGTGGGCATATCTTAGAGCTGAGGGACCCATATCCACTCCCCTCCTATCTGCGCCTAAATCCATAGGAAAACCGACAATTCCTATCTTTTTCTTTAACCTTTTTGAAAATTTAACTTTTCCCATAATCTGCAAATATATAGATTTGCCCGCTTAGTTTTTAGTGCCATTATTACCCCTAAAAAATCTGATTTTTCAAATAATACTGATTTTTTATGTTTCAAACTTTATATTTAAAGCATAATTTTATGTAATCAATAAATTCAAATCTATGAAATACTCAATTGTAATACTTACATTTTTATTTATCTTATCTGGAAAGTCTTATTCATGGGGCTTTGATCTGGATAAGCTGTGTGATGAAATGTATAAAATTTATGATTCCGATGAGCTGCCTGCCAAAAAAGAAGTTCTTGCTTACAAAAAGCTTAACGGACTTATCGGCACATCTGTATCAGTTAAGATAACGACAACTGACTCTATTACATATGACAGGAAAGAAGATGTTACCAGTTTAAAATCAAAGGAAGTGTTTACCTCTGATAACAAGACAGGATATTTTGGTGTGTATGTAAAAGCCTCTCAAAAAGGTGATGCACTGCTTATGAGCACCTCACCCGATAAAGATATGACAATTACAGGAAAAATAGTTGACGTACTTGTGGTGGGATATATTAAAAATAATCTTAATGAAAAAGCTTATACATCACTTAAAGATTTTGATGATAAAGGTACAACAATTCATCAGGTAATATTAATCATTGAAATGTAATTTAGCTTTAAAGTAGAGACGTCCCGCTCTGCCAAGCCCACGCCACAGGCGGGCAGGCGAAGGCATGGACTGTACGTCTGTTTTTTAAGCACTGAATTTTTATAAGAAACTTGATTTACGCTCCAATTGCACCATTCAAAAAATCATTTAATGGCTTTATCACTTTAAACACCTTCGCTGCATAATCAGCATAATTTTTTGAAAGTACTTTTTCCTCACTCACTGTATGACCGCCAATAAAACTTTTCATCTTCAGGTATTCAGTCATTGGGTGATCTTTATCAAATCCTTTTGGTGAGGTTTTAAGCGAATCACCTTCCCATAGCTTTCCATAATATTTTTTGAACTCTTTGCCCTCAATAATATTTTTAAACTCTCCTGGTCTTGCTGCTATTTTATTTCTCACGGCAAGCAGCTTATCAGGCATAGGCATATACAAACCGCTGCCGAGGAAATATTCCGAAGGATCAATATGTACATAATATCCCGCATTCGGAGCTTTTCTTCCACCTTTATTTATTGATGCTCCGATATTAGTTTTATAAGGAGTTTTATCTTTTGAAAAACGCACATCTTTATAAATCCTGAACATGCAGTCTTTTGGCTCAAGTCCTGAAACCGATTCATCATATTCCGCAATCTTCTGTATTAACTCAAATACTAATACTTCAAAATCATACTTAGCATCTTCATAAAGGCTCTTATTTTTATGGAACCATTCACGGTTATTATTTTTCTTCAGCTTTTTTAGAAAATCTATTGTCGTTTTATGAAGCATGATTATTCTATTTTTGTTTACTTAAAAATTTCGCAACCCCGTTTTTGCAGTCAGGGGTCATTCTGGTTACTGCATTAAGGTCACATGCGTACTCGAGCGCTTTATCAAAATCCATCCCTGAAATATTTGTGAACATTTCCTTGGTGAGCTTAAGCGAAGTTACAGAATTTTTCTTTAGCATTTCGCAGATTTCATTTACTTTCTGGTCAAGCTCTGATGAATGTACATAATGATTAATAAATCCCATCCTGTGTGCATCTTCGGAATTTATCATTCTGGCTGTTAGCAGCAGATCTTTTGCATGTGATTCGGTTACCCTTTTCAGCAGAAATAACATCACTATTGCGGGAATAAAGCCGATTTTCACCTCAGTATAACCGAATTTCGCTGTCTCATCGGCTACTATAATATCACATGCTGAAGCTATTCCGCATCCGCCTGCCAGACAATACCCTTTAACTTTTGCTATTACCGGCTTTGAACAGTTATAAATGTTCATCAGCATATTCTTAAATTTACGACTGTCTTCCTTATTCTGCAGAATATCATATTCGGAAATTTTCTGCAGGTAATCCAGGTATAACCCGGAGCAAAAATTATCCGCTGCGCCGGTTATTACAACCACCTGAACTTCATTATTAACTGAAAAATCCTTCATCATATCATCAAGATCATGTATCAGCTCTTCATCAAGTGAATTCATTTTCTCCGGGCGGTTAAGAACAATTTCTGCTATACCGTTTTCAATTTTATAAAGTATGTTTTTTAATCCCATAATGAAATTTTAGATAAATTATTTTTTTAATCGTGAAGCACAGACAGGAATGTCTGTACTACTAATTATTTATTTACTCAAATATCAATGCTGCTGCTCCAAGCACACCTGCATTATTATTAATTGATGAACGCAGTACACGAAATTTATTCCTGATAGTTTTCAGGCTTCTTTGCTTTATAGTTTTATTTAACTCTCCAATAAAGCTTTTATATGCATTGGATATCCCGCCGCCCAGAACGGCAGTACGAACGTCCATTAAATTAAAGTAGTTTGTAATTGAAACTCCCAGATAAAATCCATACAAATTTAACAGTTTTTTTGCAGTTTTATTACCCTTTAATGCCATACGGCTTATATCGTCAAAATCAATATTATATCCAAGCTTTTTAATTTCCCTTTTATTCTGTTCCAGAAAATAATTTCTTCCCAAATGAGCTTCCACAGAGCCCCTGTTACCTCCTAAACAAACCGGACCTTTATAATTAATTGTCATCATCCCAAACTCGCCTGCGCCGTTTTGCTCTCCGCGATAGAGTTTTCCGTCAATGATCATTGCTCCCCCAATACCTGTGCCAAGTGTTAAGAAAATGAAATTGTTATACCTTGACCCATGTCCGAACTTTAACTCAGCAAGTCCCGCGCAATTGGCATCGTTATCAATAATTGTTTCAAGCTTATATTTCTTTTCAAAATGTTTTTTCAGGTCAACTTCTTTCCACCCTTTAAAGTTTGGCGGGTAATTTACAACTCCATTAGTAACCACACCGGGAGCACCAATACCAATACCCGAAATTTTAAATTTCAGATCTTTCTGAAGCTCATCAATACATTTTTCTATCTGTTTAATAACAACTAACGGACCATTTTGCGATAGCGAATCTACCTTAAATTCCTTTATTATCTTCCCGTTTGAATTAATTACGGCGGATTTTATATATGTTCCGCCAAGATCAATTCCAATTATAAACCGTTTCTGTTTTTCTTTGCTTAAAGTAATCATAGCAATCAATTCAATCTAGTTTTATCAATTGGCGGAAGCGGCGGAATAAATTTTGGCTCAGCAAACTCAACCAATAATGACCTGTCATGATAAAAAGCAAGGCTTACTCTTCTGTTGCTGCGAAGAGTAGAAAGTATTGCCTGATAATCTGACATTGGGAGGTTCATATTTAGAACATTATACTTGATAGAATCATTTTCAACTTGTGAAACATCATCATAAAAATTAATAACCCCGGCAATTCCTCCGTTAATGTCATGCAGGGAAATATTAGCTCGTAGTACATTCTGATTCCCATTACCTCCATAAAACGTTACCGCATAATTATATATGTCAACTGGTTTTAAATCTTCAAAGGTTTTTGGTTCACTCATTGTTTTTTATCCTTCTTCCAGTTTACTAAACGTTTAAGATTCTTTGCTCCTTCTTTAATACCTGAAGGCTTGTAAAAAACTTTTCCCTTCGGTTTATCAGGTAAGTACTGCTGTAGGGATAAATGTTCTTCAAAATCATAGTAATATTTATGCGAAGCATGCTGTGCATATTCATTACCATTTGGCAAAACACTTGCATGAGTTGCTGTAACTTTAGAGTCTGTTTGGACTATTGTCCATTGACCAGGATTAGGTTCAGGCATTGTTCTATCCTCTTTCTAATTTAGAATTTTTAAATTAAATGAATTTATATGATGTAAAGTCATCTTATTAAAACCATCTTCTTCGTTTCTTTATAATCTTCTGTTTCTATTCTATAATAATATACTCCGCTTGTAAACTCTGATGCATCCCAATCTACCTCATAAGTCCCTGGCTGTAATTGTTCATTAACAAGTGTTGCGACTTCCCGACCGAGAACATCATACAAATTCAACTTTACAAACCTGTAACTTGGAACTTGAAACTTGAAACTCGTTGCCGGATTAAACGGGTTTGGATAATTTTGTGAAAGAGAAAACTTATCCGGTATTTTAGTACTAATTAGTTCAATGAACGTAATGCCGCCATTGGTTGTTGTGAGTACTGCACCAAAATGACCCACAATCCATCCAGTAGTTGTATTTATAAAATATACGGAACGGAGAATTTGAGTAGTCACAGGTGTTTGTGATGTCCAGTTTGCACCGCCATTGGTTGTTGTACGTATCGAATTACCACCAGAACCACCATCTCCACCCACAGCCCATCCCGTAGTTGTATTTACGAAAAACACAGAATACAGATCATTAATAGTATTGCTTGTTTGCGCTGTCCAGTTTACACCACCGTTAGTTGTTGTGCGTATTGCACCACCACGACCCACAGTCCATCCTATAGTTGTATTTACAAAATATACGGAGTAGAAAGCAGCACTCTCGGTTAATTGCCCTGTCCAGCTTACACCGCCGTTGGTTGTTTTGCGTATAACAGCCGTAGTACCAAGTCCACCACCCACAACCCATCCTGTAGTTGTATCTATAAAATATACGGAGTTGTAAGCAGTATTCCCGCTTGTTTGCGCTATCCAGTTTACACCTCCGTTGGTTGTTGTGCGTATTATACCATCATCACCCACAATCCATCCCGTAGTTGTATTCACAAAATATACGGAATAGAGAAACCAACTTGTTCCGCTTGTTTGTGCTGTCCAGCTTGTACCGCCGTTAGTTGTTGCGCATATCTTACCCTCATAACCCACAGCCCAACCCGTAGTTGTATTTACAAAATGTACGGAATAGAAAATACCTGGACAGCCTCCTTGCCATGTCCAGCTTACACCGCCGTTGGTTGTTTTGTGTACTCCATTACCCACAGTCCATCCCGTAGTATTATTTACAAAATATACGGAATGTAAATTGGTAGCAATTCCGCTCATTTGAGCAGTCCATTGCCCAATAACGCTTCTGCATAAAATTATCAAAAGAATACTTAAACAAAATAATTTTTTCATTTTATAATTTCCTTTCAACTTTTAAATATCGGTAAATAATAACCCCTATTTATATTTATGTCAAGCCATATCTAAGTCATCTCTTTTTATTTTTCCACCAGTTCCTAAGTCTCTCAAGTATTTTTGCTTCTTCTCCTATACCTGAGGGTTTGTAATAAACTTTATCTTTCAGCTCATCAGGCAAATACTGCTGCTCGGTAAAGTGACCTTCATAGTCATGGGAATATTTATACTCTTTGCCGTAATCCAGTGTTTTCATCAGCTTTGTTGGTGCATTACGCAAATGCAATGGAACACCCAACTCACCTGTTAGATCAACATCAGCCTTTGCATCCATAATTGCCCTGTATGAAGCATTGCTTTTTGGCGCGCTTGCAAGATACGTTGCAGCCTGTGCCAGTACAAGCTGTGCTTCGGGCATCCCTATGTAATCTATTGCGGTAAATGCGGATGTTGCCATCGTTAATGAGTATGGGTCTGCATTGCCTATATCTTCCGATGCCAGCACAACCATACGCCTTGCTATGAACTTTGGCTCTTCGCCGCCTTTTAGCATTCTTGCCAGCCAGTAAACCGCTGCATCGGGGTCACTGCCCCTGATGCATTTTATAAAGGCAGAAATGATATTATAATGCTCTTCTGCATCCTTATCATACCTTATATAATTCTTCTGGAACGTTTCTTTTAAAACATCATTTGTAATTCTGATAATTCCATCTGTATCAGCCTTTGTGGTTTTAAATGCCAAGTCAAGTCCGTTCAGCAGCCTCCTTGCATCGCCTCCTGAAAATTGCAAAAGAAGTTTTTTATTATCAATCTCAATTTTTTGTTCTTTAAGCTCTACATCATTATTCAGTGCATTTGCAGTAAGGAATAACAGGTCATCTTCTGAAAGATCTTCAAGGATATAGACCCTGCATCTTGATAGAAGGGGAGATATAACTTCAAAAGAAGGATTTTCTGTAGTAGCTCCAATTAATATTAATGCGCCGCTTTCAACTGAGTGAAGAAGTGAATCCTGCTGTGCCTTATTGAAGCGGTGAATTTCATCTATGAATAAAATTGTACGCCGTGATAAATGCTTTTGATTAAATTCAGCTTTTTCAATTGCCTGCCGCACATCCTTAACTCCAGCAGATACTGCTGAAATCTGAATGAACTCAGCATTCACACTGTTTGCAATTATTAAAGCAAGTGTAGTTTTACCAACGCCGGGCGGTCCCCAGAAGATCATAGAAAATATATTATTATTTTCTATCATTTTCCTTATGGGCTTTCCTTCGCCAATCAAATGCTTTTGACCCGCAAACTCATCAAGAGTTTTAGGGCGCATTCTTTCAGCCAGAGGCTGGAATTTCTCAGGGACTTTGGTTTTTTCCTTTACAGTATTTTCGTTACCAAATAGATCCAAATTTTATAAAGTTTTTAAAAATTCTTCAGGTGTTAAAACGGGTATGTCATCAAGAATAAAGTCAGTTACATTCCTGGTGATCAAAATATCCATTTTATTATTAAGTGCTGTGAAATATTGAATAGCATCTTCAAAATCATTGAATGATGATTCCAGGGAAATTTTTATTGTATGACTGTTAACTTCAAGAATATTTAGATATAACAGAAGGGAGCTTATTGCCTGTTTTGCTTTAGCACTGCCTGCAATTTTTCTGAAAATATAGAACAAGTTAGAAAAACAGCAAGCAGATGTATTCAGTTTGATCGTATCATTTTTTGATAATTCAAATATACTGCTGCTTGCAAGATGAAAGGGCTCTCTTTTCATTAAAAAATCCAGAATTACGTCAGTATCTAAAAATACTTGCTTTACTTCATGTGTTTCTGCCAAATTGCTTCACTCAATTCCTTTTTATAGTCAAAATCTTTAGGTGCTTTAATTATTCCAACTAATTCTCTTATCTCAGGACTAATATTTGACATAAATTCTTCTTCATCAATTTTTTCATTATTGGATATTGCCATTAGTAAATTTTCAACTATATCAGATAGGCTTCTGCCCTGTTTTTTGGCGTATATTTTTGCCTGACTCACAACTCTTTTTTTAATGCTTAATGTTAGTTTAGTATCTTCCATTTTTATATCAAATTATTACGTATAATATAAAACAATTCTTACGTAGAATCAATTCCTAAAATAAAAAGCAGGACTTCACATCCTGCTTTTATCTAACTTCATATTTTTCAATAATTTTCAATATACAACTTAGTCAATTTATATGTTTCTTCAAGCGCTTTTATATGGGTACGCTCTACACCGTGAGATGCCGATACACCCGGACCTATCAAGCCTACACGCACATCATATCCAGCGGCAAGTGCTGCCGAGCCATCAGATCCGTAAAAAGGATAAATATCCGTTACGTAATCCAGATTATATTTCATTGCGAGCTCTCTAAGCTTATTGGTAACAGTAAAGTCATACGGACCTGTTGAATCCTTCACACAAATTGAAAGGGCATCTTCCCTTCCCGCACAGCCTTCACCAATTACAGCCATATCCAACACAAGCAATTCCTTTGCTGAATCCGGAATTCCAACACAGGAGCCATGACCGACTTCTTCATAATTTGAAAAGTAAAATCCAACATTTGGCTTTTTGCCCGATGAGGCAAGTTCTTTAATAAGCTCTATCATCACAGCTACGCATGCTTTATCATCAAGGAAACGACTCTTTACAAATCCGCTTTTTGTATATTCAAAACGGGTATCATAAAAAACAAAATCACCTGCGATAATATTCAGCTTTTTAACATCTTCAGCAGTCCTCACAAGCTCATCAAGTCTAATTGACATATTTTCGGTTGTACGCTTTGTATCATTTAAGTTTTTATTTACATGACTTGCTGGATTATTCAGTAAAAACGTGCCGCGGAATAATTCACCTTTAAAATTTCTTACGGTTACATATTCACCTTCAAATGAATTCAGTTCCAATCCGCCTATCCTTGTAATAGCAATAGTGCCATCTTCCTTTATTTCCTTAACCATTGCACCAAGTGTATCAATATGTCCGGTAACAACAAGCTCCGGATCTTTTTTAAAACTTACAAGAAGCGAACCCTTATTAGTTTTTTTAATAATAACATCAAGTCCTTGAAATATTTTTTCAAGATGAGATATAGCCTCAATGGTATAGCCTGTTGGTGAATTTATTGCAAGGATCTCTTTTAATGTTGTAACAATATTGTTCATATTTTATTCAGAGAAAAAATATTTTATTTACTCAAGTTGACCGCTCAGCTTGCTCCGAAGGAGTCCCTTTGGGACAAATCATTGTTTTTATTTTAACTACGAGTATTAACTCGTGTAT
>JAYTUN010000021.1:0-2870 GCA_043744495.1 Ignavibacteria bacterium | reverse complement strand
ACACTGAATGTACTCACATTCCTGAACTTATCGCTTGGCTCAAAAAAACTTTTGCTTGTAAAGCGTATAACGCGGTTCCAGTTATTGTTAGAGCTTTTCTGCGAAAAAATGTAAACTGTATGATATAGATTAATATCAAACGAGCTTACCAGAATAAGGTTTCGCAGGTTATTAAAGCGGTGCGCAAAATATACAATATAACCAAGCTCATCTCTATCGTCATAATTAATATTACTTTGTGTATCATACTTAAGTATAGATGCGCCGCCTGTAAGCTCAAACCTGTTCATCAGGTTGATATTATAGTATAGGTTAGAATTCAGCTTGAATATTGAAGTATGATTATTCTTTGTTGCCTCGTTATCTTCAATTATCTTAACAAAGTTTGAATTTATCCTGCCCGGGTTCATCAAGAAATGTTTCTCATCGCGCTCTCTGTAATATGTCTTCACCTGCCAATCAACCTTTTGGAACTGAAAATTAAGCGCAACATCACCGGCAAAGCTCAGCTCCTGGATATCCGTATCATATATGCCTGGCTGAGAGTTTGTTGTAACCGGAATAAATGTATTTTCCTTGGTGATTCTCCTGAAATCTGGATTCACATTGAACACAACAGAAAGTCTGCTTGATATTGTGTAATCAAACCTGTTATAAAATTTAAATATATTCTCAATTCGCTTTTCAATATTATTTTTTATTCCATACTGCTGAATAGAACTATTATCCGCCGGAAAGTAAAAATCTTTCCTCACCCTGGAGAACGTTCCATCAAATTCATTTCGCGCAAGATTATTCTCAAATGGCTTTTCAAAATATATCCTGCTGTATATAAGACTCTTTCTCCTCGGGTCAAGTGATTCGTACCCAAGTTTTAACTGACCATCAACTAGGAAATCAGAAATATTCAGGTTATATATACTGAGGTCACCCGAAAAACTTGGACCCTTGTTCATCTCATCAAACTGGCTTTCAACCTTATAACCGGCATTTAGTGTTGAATAAACCTGCGAGCCCTTTACAACCGCATCATACAGCGCGCTTAGGTATCCCATGTTTGAAGAAGAACCTTTAAACTGGAATGTTTTATCATCGCTGAAGAACTGCCCGAAGTAATTAGCTGAAATGTTCAGATCATTTGTAACAAAATAACCGGCAGTTACCTTTACATTATCAAAATCCCTATATAAATTCTCATTCAGCTTTGTTACTGATGATGAATAATAATTCTTTAGGAATACGTTGAACTTTTTGTATTTATTGTAATAATTGAAACGTGATATAAGGGCTGCTGTATTTTTATTGTTATCAAAATAGTTAAGGAAGAAGTTGCGCGTTATGTTTGAATCAATGAATGTCTGCACATCTGTAAAATCACTTTGCGCCAGCAGATTATACTGGATGAGTATCAGCAGGGCAGCCCATTTTATATGCTTTGCTTTCAATTACGGCGATGAAAAATTCTTGTATAACCCGGTGATCTTATCATTTACATCAACTTGTGCGCTGTATTTACTCATAAGCCCCGAAAGCTCTTCCTTATTATCCGCATTCACCCTGCCATCATGCACTATCTTTCCCGCATTAATAATTATAATCCTGTTACAAATTTTTTCAGCGCTTTCAACAAGGTGAGTTGAATAAAAAAAAGTCTTTCCACGGGCTAATAGATCCTTAACAAGATTCCTGACTATGAGCGTAGTATCATAATCTATCCCGCTAAGCGGTTCATCCCATATAATCACTTCCGGGTCATGTATCAGCGATGATATTATCAGTACTTTCTGCCGCATACCTTTTGAAAAAGCGTGCATTGGAGTATTGACCTCATTTTTCAGATCGAACAATTCCATGAATCCATAAATGCGATGATAGTAAACATCTTTCGGAATATCGTACATTCTGCAAACAAATTCAAGGAAATCAAATGGCGAAAGCGATAAGAACAGCGCGCCTGTTTCTGGTACATAGCCTATCATCTTTTTAACAATCGTAGCCTCATCAGCTACATTGAATCCATTTACATGCACACTTCCCGAAGTTACCTCAAGCATCCCACAAAGAATACGTATTGTAGTACTCTTTCCTGCGCCGTTAGAGCCAAGATATCCGCAAACTTCGCCCGGCTCTATGTGGAATGATACCCCGTCAAGCGCCCTCACTTCTCCTGAATATATCTTAACCAGATTTTCGGCAATTATCATTTATTTCAGTAGTCTCTCTTTAGTGCTTCTTAGTAACTTTTTATGCTCCGAAAGGAGTCCTTGCGAAGCATCCTTCGGATAATTTATCCTTGATACAAACGGACTCTCACTATCTATAAACCTGTATAGCTTCTCTGCATTTTTTGTTATGCCAATTCTCTTTGTCCTTATAACCTTATGCTTTCTTTTCACTTCAGGCTCGCATATAAATATCTCATCACCCTGTAATGAAGCGCCATTTAAGATTCCGTCAATTTCCATTGCCTGAGAAATCTTGCCGGGTCCGTTAGAAAGATTGTAAATATCATCCATTCCCCTGTTCTTCTTCATGTACGATAAACCAGCAAATGGTTCAACAGCCCTTATCAGCACAGCGTGGGCAACACCCGCTTTACCTATCACTGCATTTATGCAATAATGATTGCCATATATAAAATAAATATATGCTATGCCGCCTTCGGCAAACATAAACTCGTTGCGCTTTGTCTTGCCGTTAAATGAATGTGACGCCGCATCCTTATCACCCAAATAAGCTTCCGTTTCCACAATGATACCAGCATAAACTTTTCGCCCTTTCTTTCGCACCAGCACCTTACCTATCAATCGTTTCGCTACGGTCAAACATGGCATCAGATAAAACTCTCTACTTAACTTTTTGATCTTTTA
>JAYTUN010000020.1:0-11288 GCA_043744495.1 Ignavibacteria bacterium | reverse complement strand
CTGAAGCTAAATATATTTTCATTAATAATACACGAGTTAATACTCGTAGTTAAAATAAAAACAATGATTTGCAAGCTGAGCGGTCAACTTGAGTTATTATTTGTATAGGTTTACTAAAAACAATGAAAATTCAGAATATTATTTCCATTTAAAAGATACTGTAGTAAATAATCTTCATCTATTTGATGCAAATGAAAAATATAATCTTTTACTGGGACTTGAAAGTTGTTCAATTAACAGGGTAAGGCTTGGAATTACAAACAGCAACAAAGACCTGATGGATGTATATGAGCTTATGCTGTTAATGGAAGTATTTTCTGAACCCAACAGGAAAATTATGCAGGCTAACCTATTCAGGAATATTTTCTATACTGCTGTTGTTCTTAAAAGATTTGATTGGGCAGAAAAATTTGTTACAGACTATTCTGATCATCTTTTACCAGAGCAGCAGCAGGATATGATAAATTATACCAATTCATTATTGAACTTTGAAAGGGGGTTGCCGGATAAAGCCCTGGAATATATATCAAAAGTAAATTACAGCTTCTTTGTTTTTAAGTATGAAGCAAAGATATTAATGCTGAAAATATATTATGAACTAAAAGCATACGAACCTGCTATTTCACTTATAGATACATTCTCGCACTTCCTTACAAAAAATAAAAAAGTTTCTGAAATATATAAGGAGCCCTTTATGAAGTTTTTAAAATATTTGAAGATCCTTATTAAGAATAAATTTAATCCTGACAAAGATAAAAAATATAAAAGTGCTGAACTTTTTCTGACTGCTGAAAATTCCTCACATTTTATAAACAAAAAATGGATATTGGAAAAGATCAAAGAGATGGAAAATTAGTTAGCTGATTTTCCTGTAAACCTTTTCGATAGAAAATGCAAAAATACATACTGAAATATATTCAACTGGCTCATCAAATGAATTTGATAATTAATTTTCCCTTAATAAAATTATAAATTTTGAAACTTTGTTGTTTTTAGATTCAAACTTTTTTTCTTTCTGAGTTTTCAGGTTTAATATAGGCATTAATAGGAGCGTTTATTTAAAGTTTAAATTTCTTTCTTTACGCTTATTGTAAATTTAGCGCCTTCATTTTCTTTGCTTTCAAGCCTCAAGTTAGCGTCAATGAGCTCGCATAGTTTTTTTACTATCGATAGTCCCAGCCCGGTTGAATGTTCATCACCAGTTGGCTTTGCACTTAACCTTGCAAATTTATTAAACATTTTTTTTCTGTCCTCATCGTTAAAACCCGGACCCTGGTCAGATACTTCGAGCTTTACATATTTATCATCATCAGATACTATTAAAAATATACTTTTATATTCCGGTGAAAATTTTATTGAATTTGAAACAAGGTTCTGAAGTATTTCGTAAAGTATAACTTTATCGGTATTGATAAAAATAGGTTCAGCGCTTTCCTGGAAAATTAAACTCAATTTTTTTCTCTCCGCGTCTTCTTTAAAATTTGAAATTAGCTCGCAGCATACAGAATTAACATTAAAATTCGTTACTATTATTTTTAGCTCGCCCTGGTCAATAGCATTATGGTCAAGCAGCTTCTTTATGATATTAAACATCCGGTCTGTCTGGTTAATAATATTGGCGGTAAACTCATCTAATTCGCTCTTTGGCATATCTTCGCCTCGTTTTATCATTCTGGCTGTAGAAAGAATATTCTGCAATGGATTTTTCAGGTCGTGAACCGCAATTGCCATAAATTCATTTTTTTCATCATTAAGCTCTTTAAGATTTACGTTAAGCTTTTTAACATCTTCCATAGCCTGTGCAAGCTCGATGTTCTTTAATCTCTGTATTTCCGCTTCTTTTTGTGCCTGCTCAATTTCAATCTGTGTTGAAATATTCTTTGCTCTTTGTTCTGCTTCTTCCTTTAGCAGCTCCATTTCTTTCTGGTAAGCAATTTTCAAATGAAATAATGCTTTATTCGCATCATTAACTTTTTCATAAGCTTCCGAAAGTGATTTGTGCAGCTCATGAACAGATTTCTTCATTCCAAGCTCGCTTGCCAGCGCTAATGCTTTTTCAAGGTTACTTCTGGCTTCATCAATGTTATTTTCAAGCAGTTTTAATTGGCCAATAGTTCCATATACTCTTACCAGCCCCTTTTTATCGTCAAGCTCAAGCTTTATTTTTCTGCTTTCCTCAAATAATCGGTAGGCTTCTGCAATATGATTTAGCTGTATGTTTGTTTCCGCTATATGATCTAATGCTATGGATGTCCTTTTCCTGTCATTTCTGTTTACAGCAATTTCAAGCGCAGCATAAAGAAATTTAAGAGATTCATCAAAATTACCAAGAAGGCTGTGAGTTAAGCCAATGTTGATATTTGTAACCAGCAAAGATTCATTGTCACTTTCTTCCTCAGCAATATCAAGTGCATGTGAATAGAACTTCAGCGCATTTTTGTAATCTTTTGTATTAGTATAAATTAAGCCTATGTTCGATAGGACGATGGCAATTTTTTTATTTTCCTTTACTTCTTCGTAAATTTTGAGCGCTTTAAAATATGCCTTAAGGGCATTTGAGTAGTTGCTAAGGTTATCGTTAATAATACCAACACAATTAAGCGCATCTCCCATTATTACTTTTTCACCGGTTTGATGTGCTATCTTGATTGCTTCGGAAAGGAATTTCATCGCCTGCGGATAATTTGATAACAGCTCATTGCATACACCAAGTGCATATAGACTGTTAGCTTCCAGCACTCCATCTGCCGATTTTAAAGCCTGTACATAGACAAAGTTTGCATGCTCCAGCGCTTTTTTAGGGTCGCTGAACTTTAGCTTGTGTGCCTCTTCAAGAAGCTGGTAAAGCTTGGTATTATATCCCGAAGGAAGATTCATAATATCCTAATAATTATACAAATATTGTAAAGAATATGTTAAATAGAAACCTAAATTTCATCATTTTTATGTGGTATTTCTACATTGAAATATGTTTTTAGGAAAATTATATTCGTATTCGGTTTTAATCGGAGAGCTCGCATAATGGTATTGCAGCGGTCTTGAAAACCGCCGGGCGCAAGCCTGTGGGGGTTCGAGTCCCTCGCTCTCCGCTGATACATTTTCCAACAAGGGGTTGCAACCCCTTGTTCGTGTTTTTCGGAGAGGTGCTCGAGTGGTTGAAGAGGCTACCCTGGAAAGGTAGTATACCCGTAAGGGTATCGTGGGTTCGAATCCCACCTTCTCCGCAAAATCTTTGCCATGTATTTTACTTACATATTAAAAAGCGAAAAAGACGGTAAATATTATTATGGCTCAACAAGTAATCTTGATTTGAGAATAAAATATCATAATGCCGGGAAAGTTAAGTCTACTAAACATCGAAGACCCTTTAATCTGCATTATTACGAAACGTTTAAAACAAGAATTGTAGCTGTAGAAAGAGAACGCTTTTTAAAATCTATCAACGGTTATATTTGGTTAAAAGAAAACAAAATAATTTAAATAAGTAGTTTCGATTGAGCATATGCTGTATCGTGGGTTCTCCCGAAGGGACTCCTTTGGAGGAATCCCACCTTCTCCGCAAAAAAATATTCTAATTACCCTTTCATATATGTTAATTTTATGGTACCTGAAAATATATATATGGTATGCCATTCTGAGTGATCCATCTGTTATTGTAATAAATTGAATCATACACCTTCCAGCTGCCGGAATAATCAAAATTTACTTTACCTTTATAAATTCCATCCTTAATGTAAACCGGATTTTCATTCCCTGTTGAATTATGATTCAATGAATCCAATCTTGGAGAAAGATACATAATGGCAGAATTAACCTGTTCAAATTGATTACTTAGCTTCAAAATTCTAATGATATTTATCATAAATATATATCACTTCTATCCACAAGAGCTTACGATTATACTTAAATAATTCTTTATTTCACTTTCTTATACCTGAAGCAATCAACCAAATGATCATTCACCATTCCCGTTGCCTGCATGTGTGCATAACAAATAGTTGAGCCAACAAATTTGAAGCCATCTTCAATTAACTTTTTGCTCATTGCATCAGATTCTTTTGTCTTAGTGGGGATGTCTTTCAAGGAAGTAATTTTATTCTTTATAACTTTCCCGCCGGTAAACTGCCATAGATATTTATCAAATGAACCGTTCTTATCCAGAATACTCAAATATGCCTTAGCATTTGTTATAGTAGCAGCTACCTTTAGCTTGTTTCGTATTATTCCCGCATCATTTAACAGTCTTTGGACTTTCTTATCCGAATATCTTGCAATCTTTTCCGCGTCAAAATTATCAAATGCCTTCCTGAAATTTTCACGCTTATATAAAATTGTCCTCCAGCTTAATCCCGCCTGAAAACCTTCTAATATAATGAATTCAAATACCTTTTTATCATCGTGAACTGGAACTCCCCACTCCTCATCATGATATTTCAAATACAGCGGGTCTGTTCCGCACCACGGGCAGCGTATTAATTCTTTTGACAAGATATTTATTCTCCAAAGTTATAGTAGCAAAGGCATTCCTGCCGGTGCTTTTTTAAGTAATTATTTCAAAATTATTAACTATTAAGTATAAACTCTATTCATTAAATTAGCATAACAATGGAATTATTCAAAATAGGGTTTATTTCGGTCAATTTAATTGACATAATTGATATAATTATAGTCACTTATATATTTTACAAGCTTTACCTTGTAATGCGCGGCACTATTGCGTCACAGATATTCCTTGGCTTAACACTTATTATACTTGCATCGCTTATAGCGCAGACATTCAATATGCGTTCACTTGGTTGGATATTCAGCAGGTTAACCGATATCTGGGTTATTGCATTCATTATACTCTTTCAGCCTGAAATACGAAGGCTACTACTTGTTATTGGAAGAACAAGAATAGCGCGTTACTTCCTGAAAATTAATGCAAGTGAAACAATTAATGAAATTGTTGATGGATTAAAAGAGCTTATCGAAAGAAAACAGGGTGCTTTAATAGTAATTTCTATGGGTGATAGGCTCACTTCATTTGTTGAAACAGGGGAGCAGCTTCAGGCAAAGGTCAGTAAAGAATTGCTTATTTCAATTTTCAATGCTAAATCACCACTACATGATGGCGCTGTTATTATTAACAATAATACCATTGAAGCAGCAAGATGCATACTTCCACTTTCATCTACAGAAAAAATAGGTACCCGTAAATTAGGTACAAGGCACCGCGCGGGTCTTGGCGCCTCAGAAGATGTAAATGCAATGGTGATTATTCTATCCGAAGAAACAGGGGGACTATCAATTGCTGAAGATGGCAATCTTAAATTTATATCGGGGTTGGATGAGTTAAGAAAAGAAATGAAGAAGGAACTTGAATCAACCGACGTTAAGGAAGAGGTTAAAGAAATATTTGAAGAAATGGATGAGGAATAACAATTATGCTTTTGGTTGAAGAAGAAAAAAGAAAGCTTGTTGAAGGACTTTGGAGCAAAGGTATTAAAGACGAAAATATACTGAAAGCTATTTATGATATTCCACGCGAAAAATTTATTTCTACCGCTTTAAGAAAATTTGCCTACGATGATAACGCCCTGCCTATTGAATGCGCTCAGACTATATCGCAACCCTTTACTGTTGCATACATGACGCAAACCCTTGAAATTAAACCCGGAGATAAGATACTTGAAATAGGAACAGGCTCAGGTTACCAGGCGGCAATATTAAGTATGCTTGGAGCCAAAGTTTATTCAGTAGAACGTATCCGAAAACTTTATGAGAATGCAAAAATTTTGCTTGGAGAGCTTGGCTATAATGTAAGCTTAAAACTTGATGATGGCACGCTTGGCTGGGAAGAAAACGCGCAGTACGATAAAATTATTGTTACCGCTGGCGCGCCGGATATTCCGCATCACCTGGTTGAGCAACTTAATGTTGGTGGAAAGCTTGTAATTCCGGTGGGTGACCAAGAGTCACAACGCCTGCTGGTAATTACAAGAACTGAAACAGGAATTGAAAAGAAATTTCATGAATACTTTAAATTTGTACCTTTAATTGGCGCTGAAGGCTGGAAAGTCTGAGTAACTGCTATGCCTAAGCCAAATGTTATTGTTATTACCGGACCCACTGCCTCGGGAAAAACTTCCCTTTCACTTAAAATTGCAATAGATTTTAAACACAAAACCGGGAAAGATATTGAAATAATTTCAGCAGATTCCCGCCAAGTATATAAACATATTCCCATTACTACTGCACAACCTTCGGATGAAGAATTGCGCCTATTCAAACATCACTTTATTAATGAGCTTGAGCTTACCGGGGAATTTAATGCTGGTGAGTTTGGCTTAAAGGCAAGAAAACTGATTGCTGAAATTTTCAATAAAGGAAGTATCCCTCTTGTTGTTGGCGGCAGTGGCTTATATGTAAATTCGCTGGTGTATGGATTCTTTGAAATTTCAAGCTATGACTCCCAGCTTGAAGAAAAATTCAAAGAGAAACGAAATGAGATTTATAAAATAAAAGATGAAAAAGGACTTGAATTCCTGCTTGATGAACTGAAAAAATATGACCCCGATTCATTTAATAAAATGTCAGAGATTAAAGAAAGAAGAGTTATCAGAGCGCTTGAAGTTTTTTATGTTACTGGAATCCCGATTTCTATTCATCAAAGCAAAAAAATAGAAATAAACTTTGACCCTGTTATGTATGGAATTGAGATGGAAAGAAGCGCATTGTATGACCGCATAAATAAACGTTCTGAAATGATGATAATGCAGGAGATTATTGAAGAAATCGAACAGCTGAAGGCAAAAGGATATCACTACAAAACGCATAATTCTTTGAATACTGTTGGCGCAAAAGAGGTTTTTGACTATCTTGAAAGCTTAATCACAAAAGAAAGAATGCTTGAGCTTATCAAACAAAATACACGACGCTTCGCAAAAAGACAAATAACGTGGTTACGCAGGGATGAAAATATTAAGTGGATTAGTGATAATGAAAATATAGATATTTTTGGAGTGCATTGAATGTGCCTGCCCGGCTTAGACGTGGTCAATGCAGTGCTGCTATAGTCAGTGCAATCCAAAGGATTATTCGTAAAACTTCTTATTCAAATCTACCATTTCCTTTAAGGTCGGATGAGGTCTGTACCTATCTTCACCAAAATCCTTTTGTAATGCTCTCAGTATATTATATACCAGCCCGATGCCAATCCTGTCAGCCCATTCCAATGGGCCAAACGGATAATTTGTCCCAAGCTTCATTGCCGTATCAATATCTTCCTTTGAGGCAATCTGCTCACTGTAAACCTGGATAGCTTCGTTGATTATCATGGATACTATCCTGGGGAATATCATTCCAACTCTATCCGGCACAACTGAATAACTAATCCCCGCTCCCGCTAAGAAATTTTCTGCATTTTTAAGTACTGCGCTATCTGTTATTTTTGATGGTGCTATTTCTATTCTTTTTGCTTTTGAAAATGTATCATACAGACCAATGCCAATGAGTCTGGCAGGTGATTTAACCATAGCGCACTGTTCAGAAACGGAAACACAAAGAGATGAAGTTAATATGGGTATATGCTCAGGTGTAACATCATCAATATACTGCAATTCTTCAGATTTCTCGTAAACAGGATAGTTTGTAGAATTTATAATTATATCAGCAGATTTAATATCATCAGTAAACTCAGATTTATTTTGAAACAAGGTTCTGATCTCGTTATTTATCGTATCAGGCCCGGCAAGAAATATTTTTGTCATATAAATTTAAGTGCAAAATTACATTTTAAAAGAAAAATTAGAGACACTTTACCTGAATTACAGGTTTAAGTTCTCATCAAAAGATCCTGTCTGGATACTTCACAGGTTCAGTGATGAAAAAGATATTGAGCTTATTGGCTTAATTACCGCTGCTTATGCTTATGGTTCTGTTGACCAAATAAACCGCTATATTGATAATTTACTCCAGAAAACCGGCAATAAACCATACGAATTTACCATTAATTTTTCAAAACGAAAAGATAAAAAATATTTGAAGGAGCTTTATTACAGATTCAATTCTCATTTGGATATTTCAGATATGTTCAGTTCGTTAAAACACATTCTGAGTGAGTACGGCTCACTAAAGAATTTATTCCTCAAGTATTACCATAATACACATCAAAATATTATTCCTGCTTTAACCGGATTTACAGGTGAGCTTAATAAAAATATCATTGCTTCTAAAGAAAGATATTATCATTACCTCTTCAGCAATCCCAAAAATAACAGTACCTGTAAGCGAATGAATTTATTCCTTAGATGGATGGTAAGACATGATGAAATTGATATTGGTTTGTGGAAAGAAGTTCATACTTCAAAGCTTATAATGCCTGTGGATACACATATAGCAAGGATTTCTAAAAAGCTAAAGCTTGTTAAAAGGAAAAGCATCGATTTGAAATTTGCTCTCGAACTGACAGAAAAAATGAAAAAATTCGATCCAATTGATCCTGTGAAGTATGATTTCGCTTTATGCCATTTAGGTATCGATAAAAAAGATTTTTAGTCCTCATACGTCCTGTATAATGCAGACTACAAAAGTCTTATTATTCAGTATAGAAACATAATATCATAAAACTTTAACTTAATCAACGAAGATCATAATAGACTTTTGTAGTCTTATAACATTAGAGGATAAAAAACGTAAACCTCGCTTGAGTATTTTACAGTGTTAGTAACTATAAACATTATTGCTTATTTTATCAAATCACAAAAATTAAAGAGCATTAAAATGTTTCTAAATATATATTATTTATGAAAATAGGAATTCTTTGTTATCCCACTTATGGTGGCAGTGGCGTTGTAGCTACAGAGCTTGGAATTGAGCTAGCTGCGCGCGGGCACCAGGTTCATTTTATTTCTTATAGTATGCCTATGCGGCTTAATATGGGATTTTCAGATAACATCTTCTTTCATAAAGTTGAAATGGCTTCATACCCGCTGTTTGATTTTCCACTTTACAGCATTGCACTTGCAAGTAAAATTGTTGAAGTGGCTAAATTCAACGGTCTTGATCTTGTTCACGCCCATTATGCAATTCCACATGCAACAAGCGCATACCTTGCAAGAGAAATTATCAAAGAGGAAGTTCTATCAAAAAAGAAAAATAACCGGAATATTAAAATAATTACTACGCTACACGGTACTGATATTACTCTAATTGGGCTTGAGATCAGTTTTCTGCCTACAATGAAATTTTCTGTTCAGCAGTCAGATGGCGTTACCGCTGTATCCGAATTCCTTCGCACAAAAACAATATCACAATACGAGATCACAAAGGAAATTAAGGTGATTCCTAACTTCATCAATCAGGATATTTACAAGAAATTAGATAATCACGAAACACAATGTTTAAAAAAACGATTTTCTAAGAAAGGTGAAAAGATTCTTGTGCACACATCTAACTTCAGACCGCTGAAAAGAGTTGATGATGCAATCCGTGTATTCAATCAAATTAATGAAAAGATTCCATCAAAACTTTTGCTTATAGGTGATGGGCCTGATAGAAGCAAATGCGAATACCTTGTTAAAGATCTTGGTTTAGTAGATGATGTAAAGTTTTACGGTGAGCAGGAAGCATTTACCGAGATACTTTCGATTGCTGATCTTTTCTTAATGCCGTCGCAGTCTGAAAGTTTTGGGCTATCAGCCCTTGAGGCAATGGCTTGTGGTGTTCCTGTAATTTCCTCAAATGCAGGTGGATTACCTGAGCTTAACCTTCACGGTGAAACTGGCTATATAGCAGAAATTGGCGATGTTGATAAAATGGCAAATTATGCACTCAGACTTCTTGAAGACCCAAATAAATACAAGATATTTTCTGAAAATGCCCTTGATAGGGCTTCAACGCTGTTTTCAGCAGAAAAAATAATTCCAGAGTATGAAAAATTTTATGAAGAAGTTTTAGCAAAGTAACTTCTTTAGTTACATTACAATTATTTAAAAACTTCCGATTTTTGAAACTTTATGACCTTACAATTTGTTACAAAAGTAGGTACATTAATCAATTGATTTAATTAGCTAAAATTATTATTCTGCATTTAAATTAACAGCATAAAATGAAAAAATTAGCAATAATAGCAGTAATATTAGCCTTCGTAACAGGAATTTCATTTTCGCAGTTCAAAGAAATACCTAATAAAACAAAAACACAGTTAAAAAGCGGTTCCAGCGGTCTGATACTTGGATTCATTAATCCTAAGAATTTTTCTTTAACTCATTCATTTGGTATGTCTGTTCAATCAGGTGGTAATAGCTCTATTAGCCTTGCATCATATACCGCTACAATGAACTACAAGATTTTAAAGAATATGAACCTGAGTGCAGATGTAACAATGCAGTATTCACCTTATGCATCAATAGGTTCAAATAATCCTGCAATTAATAAAGATTTTCAGAATTCATTGAACGGAATAAATTTAAGCCGCGTTTCGCTGGATTACCAGCCAACAAAGAATATGTTTATCAGCATAAGTTATATTAACCAGAAAAATAATTCATTCTGGTACGATAATAATTACAATAATCCATACTGGCTCAGCAGGTAAAACTGGTTATACCAGTTAATACTTTCCAGGCAGATTTATTTCAAGATAATTAATACGGTTATTAATGCCATCAGCAAATTCAGGTGAATTTGTAAATAAGTTCAAAAGCTATTCCATAAACATTTTAATTGTTCTGCTGGCAGTTGTAACAATTTACCTGTTCTATAATCTTTTTAAGCGCCTTACAACACCTCAAACTGATGTGAAAACCCAGGTTGTTGATTCAACTACATATCTAACCAAACAGCCTTCAGGCGGCACTTTACAAATTGATGTGCAAAACGGCTGTGGTGTTTCTGGCATAGCTGATAAGTTTACCGAGTACCTGCGCTCAAAAGGATTTGATGTTGTTGAAATGGGGAACTTTACTACACAGGATATTAAAACAACAATGGTGATAGACAGGGCAGGCAATATGAAAAATGCCAAACGAATAGCTCAGTCACTAGGGATTTCAGATAAATTTGTTATACAGCAGATGAATAAAAATTATTTTCTTGATGCAACTGTTGTAATAGGAAAAGATTACGAAGACCTAATACCATTTAAGCGCCAAACAGAAACACAAACAAAACCATAGCTCCAGTTTGTCATTCCTGCGCCCTGACTGCCGTTTCAGGCAGTAAGCAGGAATCTTTATAAATTGAACCATAAATTTTAATTATAATATATAGAAAGTTTATACAATTTGGATTCCAAAACACTTGCT